>JBAQUE010000307.1:0-3188 GCA_049297315.1 Rugosibacter sp. | reverse complement strand
CCCGCGCCCTCGTTGCCTCCGGCACCATGCCAAACGCTTGACTCCAATCACCTCCGCCTTACAATCCCCATAACGACCGCCACGCCGGCGGTTCAGTCCAACGAGGTTTATCCGCCGCCATGACCCTTCGTGTTCGACTTGCTTTCCCTCAGCGGCGGATAAACGCTATTCGTTAGGTGTCGTAAATGCACGCAGACGCACAGAATGAGTTTCTCAATGCAGAAATCTTTAGCATGACGTTGGCTGCAACTGCTCAACGGTCGCGCTTGTATGCGCCAAATCTGAGTGAAGATGATCGCAAACCATTTCAAAAGTCGTTGAAAGCTGCGCTTGAATCAATCGCATCCGGATACAAGAAAGCAGTCTCCGAAGACCAGCACGTTCAAAACATCACTGATTTGGCAGCAAAGCTTACACACAAGCACCCCGCTCTCCTTGATGGCGGAAAGATGAAATTCGGCCACGCTCAGAAGGCACTGAACCTCTACCTGAAATATTTATGGTGTTTGGGTAAGCTACCAATGCCTCCCCACTGCCCAATCGATTCAATCATTCTCAAGAAAATTCCAAAATTCACTCAAGAGCGCTGGACTCAACTAGATTCCGCAGAACGTTACAAATCCATTATTGCGTCAGCCAAGGCCAAAGCAAAAGAAAAGGGGCTTCTATTGGCCGCATGGGAGCTCAATGAATACAATGCAAACGCCACCTAACATTGCGGTCAACAGGGACTGGCTTACAGCGGGCTCCACCCGCTTCCAGCCAGCCCGTTACCTTGAACGTTAGCCGTCTCAATTCCACTTCTCCAATACTCAGTCCGAAAGTTTCAAATGGCAAAGTTCTTAAACACAAGCGCTACAAATTACTTCCTTGAAGAGTTGATCAAAGACGCCAAAGACCGGCTCATTTTGATCAGTCCATTCTTGAAGCTCAACGACAGAATGAAAGAGCTTCTCGCTGACAAGAACCGCCTGAAAATCGATGTGCGGATAGTCTACGGAAAGAGCGAACTTCAACCAGAAGAAATCAACTGGCTCAAAGAACTCACGTACATTCGCACCAGTTTTTGCAAAAATTTGCACGCCAAGTGCTATCTCAATGAAGAGTTTTGCATCATTACAAGCCTCAACCTCTACGAATTCAGCCAAGTCAATAACAACGAAATGGGCGTTCTTATTCAGCGTGCTGAAGATGCCGAGCTCTATAAGGATGCCTACGAAGAAGCACAGCGCATCATCCGCATCAGTGAGGAGGTACGTATATCGCTTGAGCGAGTAGCAAGCGATACTACAGATGCCAAGCCAGAAACCGAGGAGTCCGGTGGCAAACTAACATCCTCCAAGCTTGCTCAAAAACTCGGGATGAAAACCAACGAGTTCATTGAAAAGCTTGTGTCCTCTGGCTTTCTTGAGGTGCGCGACGAAAAGAATTACCTCACTGCCAAAGGCAAAGAGGCTGGCGGTGAGTTTCGCATGAGTCCCAAGTTCGGCATTTACTTTCTCTGGCCTGTGAGCTTCAAACTTTGATGGCGACGGCTAACCCATCATTCCACCGGACGCTGCGCGATAAAGCCGCGCAGCGCCGGTGACCTCCACGTTAGGCCTCACCATGAGCGCGCTTTGCGACGTTTGACGTAACTACGGCATTGCCGTATATTTAAATCCATGTTTACGATTATCGAAACCCCTACCTTCGTGCGCCTCGCCCGCGATTGCTGGAACGATGAAGATCGAACACCTTTATTACCTTCATCGCCGGAAACCCAGATGCTGGAGATGTTGTCCCCGGATCGGGAGGTGTGAGGAAGGCCCGCTGGGGTAGTACTGGTCGTGGCAAGCGTGGCGGGTGCGAGTCATTTACTTCAACCGTCTCGCTAATGGAGAAATCTGGTTGCTATTGGTCTACGGAAAGTCCGTGCGTGAAAACATCCCGGCGCATGTACTTCGCCAAATCAAAGAGGAGATCGAGAATGCCTAAAGCCAAACAAAAGCCTGTCGGCCGTCGGCCGACAATTGACCTTGGCGCTGAGCTGCTAACGTCGGTGCGCGAAATGAAGGCCGGTATCCGTGCGCGTGTTCATCGCCCCGAGATATCGGCAATTGCTCACGCTCGCCTGGTGTCAGGGCTTTCTCAAACTGCCTTCGCAGCGCTGCTTGGCGTTTCTGTGCGCACACTCCAAGACTGGGAACAAGGTCGCCGCGAACCATCAGGAGCGGCAAAGACCCTTTTCCGGGTCGCCGAACGCCATCCCGAGGTTTTGCAAGAGCTCGCTACGTAAAGTGGTGCGGCCCAACGAATAAGGTTAGATCGTGCGAAGCCACGATCTGAACCGGTTGTTGGACGAGCCCGGCCCTGCGGCGAAGAACGCTGCATAGCAAATAGCTTTTTGGAAGATAGCCGTGGGACTTCATCCAAAGATCACGGATACTCGCCAGCCCCTGAGCGTTTGTTGCTCGACCGCCTTGTAGCGCATCCACAGCGAAGAGGGCAGGGTTCTTTCCTGCCCCTTTCTTGCTGTGCAGGTGGTTTCACCAGCGCCGGCCTTCTATGAAGCACTTGGCGGGCGGCATGCTGACTCTGTATGTTGGTATTTGAATGAAGCGCGCCGTGTTACCGGCGCGCTTTAGCTCCAGCCTAAAAGCTCAGGCGAAGTTTTTTGCCGCGAAATCCCAGTTGGCCAGCGAGGCGAGAAAGGTTTCCACGAATTTCGGGCGGGCGTTGCGGTAGTCGATGTAGTAGGCGTGTTCCCAAACATCGATGGTGAGCAGCGGCTTGTCGCCGGTGGTCAGCGGTGTGCCGGCGGCGGTGGTGTTCACGATGTTCAATGAACCATCAGCGGTCTTGACCAGCCATGTCCAGCCTGAGCCGAAGTTGCCGACGGCGGATGCCTGGAATGCCTTTTTGAATTCGTCAAAACTGCCCCATTTTTTGTTGATCGCCTCGGCCAGTGCGCCAGTAGGCGCGCCGCCGCCAGCGGGCTTCATGCTGTTCCAGAAAAAAGTGTGGTTCCAGACTTGCGCTGCGTTGTTGAAGATGCCGCCAGCGGGGGCTTTCTTGACGATGGCTTCGAGGTCAAGGGTTTCGAATTCGGTGCCCTTGATCAGGTTATTCAGGTTGGTCACATAGGCCTGGTGGTGCTTGCCATAGTGATATTCAAAAGTTTCTTTTGAAATGTGCGGCGCCAAGGC
>JBAQUE010000306.1:0-5219 GCA_049297315.1 Rugosibacter sp. | reverse complement strand
ATGACCGTGCTCTGGTTCAAGTATTTCCGCAATGCCAATCGGACGCAGGTCGGCCAGGCTGACGGGGCGCTCGGCGAAATCGGCGTGCTGGTGCGCGCGATCGAGCCACTGGGCGTGTCATCGCTGCGCGGCGAAGTGCGCTTCCAGAAGCCGATCATGGGCGCTGACGTCTGGCCCTGCCTGGCCGACGAAGCCATTGCCGCTGGCGAGCGGGTCAAGGTGGTGGCGGTGGACGGGCAGTTGTTGAAAGTGGCTAAATCATAAGGAGCGGATGATGGGTGAGTTTGGATTTTTTGTTATCGTATTATTTGTTTTTGCTGCCGTCACCATCGCCAAGGGCGTGCGCATCGTGCCGCAGGGCGAGGAGTGGATTGTCGAGCGGTTGGGCAAATACCGCACGACGCTGCTGCCTGGCCTGAATGTCATTATTCCGTACCTTGACCAGGTGCGTTACAAGCTGGTGACCAAGGACATCATCCTCGATGTGCAGGAACAGGAGGTGATCACCCGCGACAATGCGGTGATCCTGACCAATGCGATTGCCTTCATCAAGATTACCGACCCGATCAAGGCGGTGTATGGCGTGACGGATTTTTCCGAAGCGATCCGCAACATGATCATGACCACGCTGCGTTCGATCATCGGCGAGATGAATCTGGATGAGGCCTTGTCCAACCGCGACAAGATCAAGGCGCGGCTGCGCGAGAGCATTTCCGACGAGGCGATTGATTGGGGGCTGACCGTCAAGTCGGTCGAAATCCAGGACATCAAGCCGTCCGAATCGATGCAGCGCGCGATGGAGGCGCAGGCCAGCGCCGAGCGCGAGCGCAAGGCGATGGTGACCAAGGCCGAAGGCACCAAGCAATCGACCATCCTGAATGCTGAAGCGCAACTGCAATCGGCGCGTCTGCAAGCCGAAGCGCAGGTGACGCTGGCCGAGGCCAGCGCCGAGGCGATCAAGCGGGTCGCGGCGGCGGTCGGCAGCGAGGATGCGCCGATGCGCTATCTGCTCGGGCAGAAATATGTCGAGGCAATGATCGCGTTGTCCAATTCGGCAAACGCGAAAACCATCGTGATTCCCGCCGACTTGCAGGAGAGCTTGCGCGGCATTCTCGGCCGCAAGCCATAATTTTTAATGCGCCTCCTGGCGTTTGAGACGGCGACGCAGCGCCTGTCGGTCGCCCTGTGGCAGGACGGCGCATGCATTGAGCGCAGCGCAATTTTGCCGAACGGCGGTTCGGAGGTGTTGCTGCCGTGGATGCATGAACTGCTCGCCGAAGCCGACGTCAGCTTGCGGCAGGTCGACGGCATTGCCTTTGGCGCCGGCCCCGGTGGTTTTACCGGTTTGCGGCTGGCCTGCGGCGTGACGCAAGGTCTGGCATTCGGCCTGGATGTCCCGGTGGCGCCCATCTGCACGCTGGCGGCATTGGCGCTGGACTGCGGTCAGCGGAATGTGTGGGCCTGCCTTGATGCGCGGATGAACGAGGTCTACGCGGCGGCCTATGCGGTGGATGGCGAGGCGGTCAGCGAAATCATGGCGCCGGTTTGCCTGCCGCCCGCCGTATCACCAGCGCCGACTTTTCTTGATGCCTGGGGTGCCGGCGATGGTTTCACCAGTTATGGCGAAATCTTGCGCAGCCGCAAACCTGATCTGGCCGGGGTGCGCGGGGATTTGCTGCCTTCTGCCGTCGCCGTGGCGCGCCTGGCTGCGCCAATATTGGCCAGCGGCGGCGGTGTGTCGGCAGCCGATGCACAGCCGCTGTATGTGCGCAACAAGGTGGCGTTTACCACCGCTGAACGCCTGGCGCGCGGCGGAACAAAATGACGTTGAGCTATGTCACGATGGCGTTGGCCGATCTGGATGCAGTGGTCGCCGCCGAAACCACGCTGCATGCCTCACCCTGGACCCGCGGCCAGTTTGCCGGTTCGCTGGCCGCTGGCCATGATGCCGTGCTGGCGCGCGATGACGCTGGCCGGCTAGTTGGGTACGGCGTGGTGATGCTGGCGCTGGGCGATGCGGACTTGCTCAATATCAGCGTGCTGGCGGCGTTTCAACGTCAGGGCTATGGTGCGGCTTTGTTGCAGCAGTTGATTGAGCGGGCCAAGGCAAAGCAGGCGACGCGCATGCTGCTGGAAGTGCGCGCCACGAATCAGCCAGCGCTGGCTTTGTACGCGCAACAGGGGTTTGCCGAAATCGGCCGGCGGCGCGGTTATTATGTGTCCGCAACCGGGCGTGAAGACGCTATTGTCATGGCGCGGGAATTATAAAAATCCATGAACCAGAGTCGAGAACAGATACTGCATGAAATGGGGCTGGGCCCGCTGTGGAAGCTGCGCGCGGCCCCAGCGCCTGAAGTGACGCCGCCTGGGGTAAAGCCGCAGACCGAAGTCATGCAGCCCGTACCTGCGCCTGCAATCATCCCAGGTAGCGTGGAAAACATGGATTGGGACGATTTGACAACGACCGTCGCGGCGTGTCGCCAGTGCCGACTTTGCGAGGCGCGCAAGCAGGCGGTGCTCGGCGTGGGCGACCGCCAGGCCGACTGGCTGTTCGTCGGCGAAGGGCCAGGCGCGGAAGAAGATGAACGCGGCGAACCCTTTGTCGGCCAGGCCGGCAAACTGCTCGACAACATGCTGGCTTCCATCAGCCTCAAGCGCGGAGAAGATGTGTACATCGCCAATGCGGTCAAATGCCGGCCACCGGTTAACCGCACGCCGGAAGCGGACGAAATCGCCGCCTGCCGGCCTTATCTGCAACGGCAGATAGACTTGGTAAAGCCGAAACTGATTGTCGCGCTGGGTCGTCCGGCGGCGCAGACGCTGTTGCAGGGCGAAGTCAAAATCAGCGCCGTGCGCGACAAGCTGCATGACTATCAGGGCATTCCGGTCATCGTGACCTACCACCCGGCTTATCTGTTGCGCAATTTGCCTGACAAGGCCAAGGCCTGGGAAGACCTGTGTTTCATGCGGCGCACGATGCGCGGCTTGAAATCCGGCGCTTAGTGCACATGGGGCGGCGGCTTTTGTTGTTGCTGCGGGAACAGATTTTGCATTGTATCTGGCGATGAGAATCCATTACCCGAAATCCTTCTTCAAGCTGCTCTCGGCGGGTTTTTTGCTGGCGGTTTTACCGCTGGTGATCGGCTTGCTGATGAACACCGTGGCCATCCAGCGACTGTCCAACCAAAGCCAGCGTGCGGTCTATGATGCCGCCCGAGTTTCACATGCGACGCGCGAATTAAGCGAAACCGCCAGCTCGCTGGAACGTGCCGCGCAGCAAAGCGTGGTGTTGCGCGATGCGGCCTTGTGGGATAGTTACCTGATGCTGCATGGCCGTTTTGTCACGGCGGGCGCCCAATTGAATGACCTGCCGCTCGAAGCGCCGATGCGTGTCGCGCTGGATGTCCTGGTGCAGCGTGAGGGGCAACTCCATGCGGCACTGCTGCAGGCAGGCATCCGCGGACAAGAGTCGGCTGTACTGGCACGGCGTCATGCGGAGGTTACCGACGCCGCACGCCAGTTGCTCAGCCAGTCGAGCGGCGCGATCGACCGCGAAGCGGAAGCCTTGCGCGATCTTGCGGAGCAAACCGAATCGCGCGTCAAAAAACAGCTATTCCTGCTGCTGCCATTTGCCATTGTGGTGGTGGCCGGTTTCACCTATTTGCTGGCCAGGCCGATTGCGCAGATCGAGCAGGGCATACGTGACCTGGGGGAACGCCGCCTGACGAACCGGATAGAAGTCCTCGGCCCCAAGGATTTGGAACAGCTAGGCCACCAGCTCGACTGGTTGCGCCTGCGCCTGGTGCAACTGGAGGAGCAGAAAAGCCGCTTCCTGCGTCATATTTCGCATGAGCTGAAAACGCCGCTGACGGCGCTGCGTGAAGGCTCGGACCTGCTGGCTGAGGAGGTCGCCGGCCCGCTGTCCGAACGGCAGCGGGAAATTGTGCGCATCCTGCGCCAGCACAGCCTGGATTTGCAGCGCTTGATCGAGGCCTTGCTGCGTCATGGCGAGGCTGAATTTCTGCAGGCGCCGTTCAAGTTGCAGCCGGTGAAGCCGCGCGAGATCATCGAGCATGTGGTGGATAAGCAGACATTGGCTATCGCCGCGCGCGACCTCCATCTCAAGCTGAAGGTCGATGACTTTGTCATGCAGACGGATGCCGAGCGCTTGCGTATCGTGTTTGATAACCTGCTGTCCAATGCCATCAAGTATTCGCCTGCCGGTGGCGCAATCACCATCACCGCCGTGAAAAAAAATGGCCATGCGCTGTTTGATGTCATGGATGAAGGCGCTGGTGTCGCCGAGGCGGACAGGGAGTTTTTGTTTGACCCGTTTTACCGTGGCCAGGCTGTGGCCGCCGGTGCGCTCAAAGGGACGGGGCTGGGCTTGTCGATCACCAGGGAGCATGTGTTGGCACTGGGAGGACAGATTGAGGTTGGCGTCGGTCAAGGTCATTTCACTGTGCAACTGCCGCTGAGTTTATGATGGGACACAGAACCGTTATGCGTCGCCTGTACCGACATTTTGCGCTGGTGTTGTCCATCGTTAACCTGGCCGCCTGCGCTGTCCCGGGAACGACGACAGGACACCCATCCAGGCCAGAGGTGTTGAATCCTGCCGGTTCGGCGGATTCCCTGCTTGTCTATTTCGATGCCGTGCGCAAGCTGCCGCCAGCCGAACTGGCCAGGGTGACGGAGCAGGCGCGCCAGCGCCATGTCAGCGAAAAGTCAGATGTCCGGCTGATGCAATATGCATTAGCGCTGGCTGTGCCCGGCGCGGACGCGCGCCATGCGCAACAACTGCTGGAACCACTGGTCAGGGAAAATGCTGGCCATGACCGGGAATTGCGCGCGCTGGCGGTGCTGTTTTATGTTGGTCTCACCGAACGGTTGCGCCTGGAAGGTAGCCTGCAGGCGCAGACAAAGCGGGCTGAGGAATTGGAGAGCAAGTTGGAAGCCTTGAAAAATATCGAAAAAAACATGCTGCAACGCGAGATACCCGTACGGGAGAAGCCATGAGCAACCCGTTGCCGCACATCCTGCTGGTAGACGATGATGCTGGCCTGCTTCGCTTGCTGGCGATCCGTCTGGAGGCAGCCGGCCATACGGTGGTGACCACTGAAAAAGCCGAGCATGCGCTGGCGCTGATTGCCGCCGGACGGCCACAACTGGTGATTACCGATTTGCGCATGCCGGGCATGGATGGCTCGGCCTTGTTC
>JBAQUE010000305.1:0-36032 GCA_049297315.1 Rugosibacter sp. | reverse complement strand
GGACGGCGACGCCTCAGCTATTTACCAGTTCCCGCCCGGTCAGTCGCCTGAGAATCGCCAGCGGGCTGGATTCCGGCTGATATTGCTCAGTCGCCGGTAAATGGAAGGTCTGTTCCATCATGTATTGGCCTGACATCACCGCGTGCGATGCCTGATCGGAAAAACAAACCCATACTGCCCCAGACGGGAAAGGAATGCTGACCTGCGGTGAGTTCTGCTGATATTCCAGATCAGACTTCATCGCATCATGCAGTTTTAGCATCAGATGATCGTATTCGCTGCGCAATGATTTGGTGATACCCAGCGCGTTGATAATTTGCGCACGCCTGCGGGAATAAGGTTCAACATCCGCAAGATACCTTTGCGCAATTCTCTCAAAAGGCTCCCCGACCCGCCATACACGCGGCACGCCATGCGGGTTTACATTGATAAAAACCCGCAGGATGCGTTCGCCGTAATTCGGCCGTGAGGGAAAAGCATCAATGTGCAAGCGACGGTCATCGGCGCGCACGGATTGCACACGCGATGCGACCTCCAAGGGACGGAAGCTGGTCGGCGCCATGCGCAAGTGATTTTTATAGAGAGGGAAGCGGCTATGGATGAGTGTTTGCGCGCATGAGCGGAAGCGCCCAAGCAGCGCACCGAGTTCCTCTTGTACGCCAGCATCTCCGGTGGATCCCGCTAAACGTCCTTGGTTATCCAGACTGATATTCCGTGATTTGGGATGCTTTATTTGCGGCGTGAAAAAGCGCCTCTCCCCTGCTGAAATTTCAAACTCAAGTCCGCGGAAATACAGCACCTTGCCTGCTTCCAGCAACTCAGGAAAAGCTGCTTGTGCCGGATTTTCTCCCCATTCATTACCAGTGCTTTCGATGACTTGATTTTCCATTTTCTTTCCAATTGAAGTTTGTTCACAATTCGCGACTGCGGTATGCATCATGCCATCCATAGGCATTTGCCTTTGCTTTCCTTGCCAATCTCGGTCAGGACACGCGCGTGCTCGGCCAGCTCGGCATCGCAGGCGCGCACCACTTTGAGCAGCGGCCGCTCGCTGGCGCCGACCGTGGTCATATTGGCTGCCGGCGCGGCGAAATCCATGGTCAGCGTATTCTGCCCGCGCGTCATGGCCAGATAGACCTCGGCCAGCAGTTCGGCATCCAGCAAGGCGCCGTGCAGTGTGCGGTGTGTGTTGTTGATGCCGAATTCGCCGCACAGCACATCCAGGCTGGCCCGTTTTCCTGGCCGCAGATCGCGCGCCATGCGCAGCGTGTCGGTCACGCCGCTACACAGTTGGTCGAGATTTTCGCGCCGCATCAGGCCGAGTTCATGATTCAGGAAACCCGTATCAAACGGCGCATTGTGGATGATGAGTTCGGCGCCGCGCACGAAGGCGATGAACTCCTCGGCAATGTCGGCGAACTTTGGCTTGTCCGCCAGAAAATCGCTGGTCAGGCCGTGAATGGCCACCGCACCGGCGGGCACATCGCGTTCGGGGTTGATGTATTTATGGAAGCGCACACCGCTCAACTGGCGGCTGAGCATTTCGACGCAGCCGATTTCGATGACGCGGTCGCCGGTGCGGAAGTCCAGCCCGGTGGTTTCGGTATCCAGAATAATTTTGCGCATGGCCTATTTCCCCGCGCGCGCCAATTCGACACCACGCCGCGCCAGGGCGTCGGCGCGTTCGTTTTCGGCATGGCCGGCATGCCCCTTGACCCAGATCCATTCAATCTTGTGCTGGCTGGCCAGATGGTCCAGCTCGCGCCACAGGTCGGCATTCTTCACCGGCTCCCTGGTGGCCGTTTTCCAGCCACGGCGTTTCCAGTTGTGGATCCATTCGCTGATGCCTTTCTGCACATATTGCGAGTCAGTATGTACCCGTGCGGTGGCCGTCGACTTGAGCGCTTTCAGCGCTTCGATGACGGCCATCATTTCCATCCGGTTATTGGTGGTTTGTGCTGCGCCGCCGAACAGTTCCTTCTCCTTCTCATCCATCCGCAAAATCGCGCCCCAGCCGCCGGGGCCGGGATTGCCGCTGCATGCGCCATCGGTAAAAATATCAATCATCGGTTTGCTTTCATTGTTCAAGTTTTTTCCACTTTGCGGGTAACGCTCACCAGCGCCTTGGCGCGCGCCTTGCGGTCTTGCCAGACAGGCGTAATCAGGCGCATGCCATGTTGCCGCTTGACTGCCTGGATGATATACACGGCGCCGGCGATGGGCCACCAGCGGTCGCCTGCCGCATCCATGAAGCGGAAGCGGCGCAACCATTTTTCCTGCGTCACGGCGGGCGCATAACAGCCGAACGCGCCGGCCTGCATTTCAAAACCGAGCAGGGTAAACCAGTCCTTCAGGCGCGGCACGCTCAGATAAGCACCGCGCCAGGGCGGCACCGCAGTGCGCCGCGAGAGCTTGCGTTTCGCACCCCATAAACTAAATGGATTGAAGCCGGTCACAATGACCTGGCCTTCCGGCGCCAGCACCCGTTCCACCTCGCGCAACACCTGATGCGGATGGGCATCGAACTCCAGCGTGTGGGGCAGCACCACCAGATCGAGACTGTTGGCCGCAAAAGGCAGATAATGCAGGTCGGCCAGCGTGTCAGCCGTACCGGCATAGCGCCCGTCGTCGCAACGGAAGCGCAGCGGCATGCGGTTGGCGCGCAGAAAATCGTGGCGCGGGAGGGAGAGTTGCATGGCATTGAAGCCAAACACATCGGCGACCAGCAAGTCGTGTTTCTTCTGCTCCCAGTCCAGCACATACTGGCCTGCCGGTGTTTCCAGCCATTCTTCGAAACCTTGAATTGACATCGTGATCCGTTTGGAGATTGAAACAATGACAAAAAAATCTGCGGTAGAACTCTTCGCCCTGCCCGCTTTCACGGACAACTATATCTGGGTGTTGCGCCATGCCGGCAATGTCGCCGTCGTCGATCCGGGTGACGCCGCGCCGGTACTCGATTATCTGGCAAAAAGCGGTGATCGCCTGTGCGCCGTGCTGGTCACGCATTATCATGCCGACCACATTGGCGGCATCGGTGAAATTATCGCGCATCATCCGGCCGCCGTGTATGGCCCGGCCAGCGAGAATATCGCCACGGTTACCCATCCTCTGCACGGCGGCGAACATATCCGCCTGCCCGCCATCGATACCGAACTTGACGTCATCACCGTCCCCGGCCATACGCTGGGGCATATCGCCTATTATGGGCCAGGCATCGGCGATGCGGGCGCAGTGCTGTGCGGCGATACGCTGTTCGCCGCCGGTTGCGGACGCATCTTTGAAGGCACGCCGGCGCAAATGCATGCCTCTTTAAGCAAACTCGCCGTCCTGCCAGAGCCGACTTTGGCGTATTGCACGCATGAATACACGGCGGCCAACCTGCGCTTTGCGCTCGCCGTCGAGCCGGATAATCCAGCCATCCAGCAACGCAGCAAAGACGTTGCCGCCGCCCGCGCCGCTGGCGAATTCACGGTGCCGACCCGAATTGGCCTGGAGCTGGAAACCAATCCCTTCCTGCGTTCCGACGCACCTGCCGTGCGCGCCGCCGCAACCGCCCGGCTTGGACATGTGCCAATCAATGCGCTGGAAACCTTTGCCGCCATACGCGAATGGAAAAACCATTTCTGAGCCGTGTCGCGCAAAGCGCATCAACCGTTCTGCGACGGGTTTGACCTGCTGCTGACAGGTGGCTAAGATGCGGTACCCGGCCCAAGGCGCCGTATCTCCCGCCGGGTTTCCCGTTTTTTGACGCGGAACCCTTCCCGAATTCCTCTTGGCGGCGGCTTCGCCGCATGCTGACTATTTTCCGGTTCTCTACTGACTGATGCGTTTATTTTTATCCTGTATTTTTTTCTCGCTGCCTGCGCTCATCGCAAATGCATCCACCGAGCCCATCCAGCAATCACCGCCACCACTGGTGAACGATATAAAGACATCGACGCTGCACACCCCGGTTCCCCTCGCCACGCAGGAAGTGGAAGAAGACCCGCCGGCCATCCCGACCATAGACCTGACCACGCCACCGGATGATCTGTGGCAGCGCGTACGCAATGGCTTCGCCATGCCCGACCTGGATAGCCCGCTGGTGGCCAATCAGCAGGCCTGGTACCTGAACCATCCGCAGTACCTGCAACGCGTGTTCGAGCGCGCCCAGCGCTATCTGTATTACATCACCAGCGAACTCGAAATACGCGGCATGCCGGCCGAGCTGGCCTTGCTGCCCATCATCGAGAGCGCCTACAACCCGCAGGCCAGGTCGCCCGCCCGTGCGCTGGGCATCTGGCAGTTCATCCCATCTACCGGAAAGAACTACAACCTCAAGCAGAACATCTGGTTCGACGAACGCCGCGACATCGTCGCCTCGACCAATGCTGCGCTGGATTATTTGCAGTACATCTATGAAATGCATGGCGACTGGCAACTGGCGCTGGCTTCCTACAACTGGGGCGAAGGCGCTGTCGCCCGCGCCATTGCGAAAAACAGCGCCAAAGGACTGCCAGCGGATTACGCGCACTTGAATATGCCGGGTGAAACGCGCAATTACGTCCCCAAGCTGCAAGCCATCAAGAACATCGTGGCCAATCCGCAACTCTTCGGCATCGCGCTGGAGCCCATTCCCAACCAACCCTATTTCAGCGTCGTGGAACGCAATGGCGACATGGACGTGGCATTGGCCGCGCGCCTGGCTGGCATTCCGATGACCGAATTTCTCGCGCTCAACCCGGCCTACAACCGCCCGGTGATGCCCGACAGCGCCAACAGCCCGCTCGTATTGCCCGCCGACAAGGTACAGACTTACCTGGACAACCTGCAAGACCACGAAGCGCAAGACAAGCCGTTATCTGCCTGGCGCACTTACACGCTGTCCAAGGGGGAAAAACTGGATAGCGTGGCACGGCGTCATGGCTTGAGTCTGACGCGCCTCAAGCAATTGAATGGTCTGACCCGACGCACAAAAGTTTATCCCGGATTCGCCCTGCTGGTACCGGGCAAGGATGCCATTGTCAGCGATGCGCTCGCCGCGCAGATGCCGCAGGCAGCACCTGAGAGAAAAGCCAAAACATCTGGCCACAAGCGCACGCATGTCACCGTGAAAAGCAAAAGACTAGCAGCGAAAGGATCGACCAAGCGCAAGCGGCGCTAGCCAATCCGGAAACTGGATGGTTTAGCAGAATGTGGTTGAAGTTAAGGATTCAGCTTACTCAATTCGGCTTACCTCTATATGGCGAAGAATTTTCACTTCAATGAGGCTTACCATCAGCGGATGATTGCAGCTAGACAAATTGGCATGAAAAATGAACCTTTTTAAGGGCCGGCTTAGCGCCAGACGCTGGCGGATTCGGCTAACGCTCTGGATCGCAGCGATATGCAGTGGCGCCATCATTGTGGGTTTCGCCAAACTTGCTGATACCTCACTGGCATTTTTCTTTTTCATCATATCAGGCCGCCCCTGGCTGCCATTCCTGTTAGGGCCTCTGATCGGAATGCTGGTCGTTTGGCTAACCGAAAAATACTTTCCCGGTGGCCAGGGAAGCGGGATTCCCCAGGTCATTGCAGCACGCCGGTTAGCTATTCACGGTCATGCAGTCGATTCACTGGTCTCACTACGCATTGCGACTGGCAAAATTTTCCTCGGCGCATTGGCTTTGCTCGGAGGGTTCTCCGCTGGCAAGGAAGGGCCTTCGGTTCAGGTGGCGGCTTCGATCCTGCACTTCTTCCATCGGTTTTTTCCTGACGCGCGGATGATCCGTCCTTCAGATTTGATCTTGGCGGGAGGTGCCGCTGGAATTGCTGCCGCATTCAATACGCCCTTGGCAGGGATTGTTTTTGTCGTTGAGGAACTTGGGCGAAAACTTGAGACTCGGACAAGTGGCGTCCTGCTTAGCACGATAATTCTGGCTGGCCTGGTTTCAACAGCATTAGCAGGTAATTACAATTACTTTGGTCATCTTAAAGTAGGCGATATAGGCGTTGAAATCATTATGCCCGTTATTTTGGGCGGCATTATGTGCGGCCTGCTGGGGGGAATATTCAGCCAACTATTGCTCTGGCCGCAAAAAAAACCTCATCTAACCTTGTGGCAATGGCGCGCCACTCATCCGGTGCTTTTTGCCGGCGGGTGCGGCTTGGTCATTGCAAGCATTGGCTGGATCAGTGGCGGCGTGTCCTACGGTAGCGGATATATCATTACCACCAAGGTGGTTGCCGGAGAAATCACCCTTCCTTGGTACACCCCCATTGCACGTTTTGTCGCCACAATAACGACCTACTACTCAGGAATTCCCGGCGGAATCTTTGCACCGGCTCTCGCCATCGGTGCGTCGCTGGGAGCCAATGCCGCAAACTTCCTGGGGATTGGGTCTAGCGCGATTCCCTTTATGGCCTTGTGTATGGCCGGATTTCTTGCGGCAGTAACCCAGGCGCCAATTACCTCAGCCATTATCGTGATGGAAATGATCGATGGCCATGGCATGGTCATCAGCCTGATGTCCATCGCCCTGATTGCAAAAGCCGTCAGCTCCAGGCTGGGGCCCGAGCTGTATCAGCAGTTATCCCGAGCCTTCCATTCCAACCAGTAGAGAATCTTTGGTCTTTCTCAAGACAAAGGCTATGCGCCGGGCCGCCTGACTGTACCGAGACTCCTGATGAAACGAATTCTCACCACATTGATCGTGAAACATCCGGGTTATCGGTCACTACTTTCAAACAGTGCACGCCATGCGTCGCGCTGAGCATCGTTTCCGCCGGATATGTCTGCCGACAAGCTGCATCGGCCAGCGGGCAGCGCGGGTGAAAATGGCAGCCGGCCGGCGGATTGGCGGGTGAGGGCATGTCACCGGCCAGCGGCGCCTTGGGTTTGTCGTCATCGTCCAGCGTCAGCACGGCTGATAGCAACGCCTGGGTGTAGGGATGTTGCGGGTTACGCAAAACCTCATCGGTCGCGCCGCGCTCGACAATACGGCCGAGATACATCACGGCGACATCATGCGCCAGATAATCCACGACGCCGATGTTGTGTGTGATGAACAAATAGGCCAGCCCCAGTTCGCGCTGCAAATCAGACAGCAGATTGAGGATTTGCGCCTGCACCGACACATCCAGCGCGCTGGTTGGTTCATCGCAAATCAGCAGTTCCGGCTTTACCGCTAGGGCACGCGCAATCGCGATACGCTGGCGCTGGCCGCCGGAGAATTCGTGCGGATAGCGGCCAGCCATCGCGGCGTACAGGCCGACTTGCGCCAATAGCTCGGCAATGCGTTGCTCGCCAGTGTCCAGGCCCAGCGCCTGCATGCCTTCAGTGATGATGTCGCCGATGCGCAGGCGCGGGTTGAGCGAGGCAAACGGATCCTGAAAAACCATCTGCATCCGGGCGCGCAACGGGCGCAATTCGCTGGCTGACAAACGGGTCAGTTCGGCGCCATCCAATTGCACCATCCCGGCCGTGGGTGACGGCAGTTGCAAAATCGCCTTGCCGACCGTGGTCTTGCCACAGCCGGATTCGCCGACCAGCGCCAGCGTGCGTCCCCGCTGTAGTTGCAAACTCACGCCATCCACTGCGCGCACATGGCCTACCGTGCGCTGCAAAATGCCGCGCCGGATCGGGAAATGCACGCGCAAACCGGCGACGCTGAGCAAGGGGGCCATGCCTTCAGCAGCCCTTAGTAGTTCACTCGCCGTATCGCCATCCGCTACGGCGCGGATCCGCAGCGGCGAGAAGAGCGTACTTTGCTCGACCGCCCTGCTGCGCAGGGGCTTTATCAGAGCGTTTTTTGCTCGACCGCCCTGTAGCGCAGTTGTATCATCAGCGCCGTCCGAGTGTCCAGAGACGGATTCAAAGATACCGCTCCGCATAACTTTCTGGATGGCCAATGACGGCTCCAAAAAGCAGCGCATGCGCTGGCCGACCGCTACCTGCCGCCACACCGGTGGCGATTCACGGCAGAGGGGCATGACGTTTTCACAGCGCTCGGCAAAGCGGCAGCCGATATGCCGCGCATCGGCCGGTGGCACGCTGCCGGGGATCGTCGCCAGCCGTCCGCGATGCCGCGCCGTATCGGGCAAGGCGGCGAACAAGCGCACCGAATACGGATGCGCGGGATGGGTGAAAAACTGCGCACGCGGCGCTTCCTCGACCAGTTGCCCGGCATACATGACGCCGATGCGGTCCGCCATGCGCGCCACCACGCCGAGATCATGGCTGATCAGCAACACGGCCATGCCCTGCTCGCGGCGCAGGCCGTCGAGCACGTCCAGCACCTGCGCCTGGATCGTGACATCCAGCGCGGTGGTCGGCTCGTCGGCGATCAACAGCCGCGGCCGGCCGGCCAGCGCCATGGCGATCATCACGCGCTGCTTCATGCCGCCGGAAAGCTGAAAGGGAAATTCGTCCAGCCGCCGCAGCGGATCGGGAATGCCAACTTGCGTCAACAGTTCCACGGCGCGCGCACGCGCTGCCGCATCGCTGATGTGTTCATGCAGCGCCAGCGCTTCGACTATCTGGCGGCCGACGCTCATCACTGGATTCAGGCTGGTCGCCGGTTCCTGAAAAATCATGCCGATGCCGCCGCCACGTACGCTGCGCATGCGCTGTTCAGGCAGCGCCAGCAAGTCGGCGCCGTCAAACCGTATTTTGCCCTGGCTGATGCGTGCGCCAGCGGGCAAGAGCCGCAGCAAGCCCAGCGCCGTCATGGATTTGCCACAACCCGATTCACCGAGCAGCGCAAAACATTCGCCCGCGTCGATGTGGAAGGAAATTCCATCCACCGGCCGCGCCGCGCCGATGTCGATGACCAGTTCTTCAACCGTCAGCAAACTCATTTCGTAGTCCTCGGGTCGAAGGCATCACGCAGGGCATCGGTGAACAGATTCGCGGCGAGCACCAGCACGAACATGAAACTGAAGGCCGCCGCCAGTGACCACCACACCATCGGCTCGCGCGCCAGTTCCATGCGCGCGGCATTGATCATGGTGCCAAAGGAAATCGTCGACGGATCAACGCCCACGCCGACATACGACAGCACGGCCTCGGCCAATACCAGCCCGGAAAAGTCCATGACCAGCGCGATCAGCACGATGTGCATCAGATTGGGCAGGATGTGGCGGCGCATGATGGCCAGGTTGCCGACGCCGAAGGCGCGCGCCGCCTGGACAAATTCCAGTTCGCGCAGCTTCAGCGTTTCACCGCGCAACAGCCGCGCCAGCCCCGTCCAGCTGGTCATGCCGAGTATCAGGCACAAGGCCAGCAGGCGCGCATCGGCGCGTTCGGCCGAGGTGGTAAACCATTCCGGATGGGTATCGATGACAACCTGCATCATCAGCACGGCCGCCGCGATCAGCAGCACGCCGGGAATGGAATTCAGCGTGGTGTACAGATACTGGATCAGGTCGTCGATCCAGCCGCCCATGAATCCCGCCAAAATGCCAAGCAAAATCGCGACAGGCAGCATCACCAGCGTGGTCAGCGTGCCGATCAGCAAGCCGGTACGGATGCTTTTCAAGGACAGGTAAAGCACATCCTGGCCGACCTTGTCGGTACCCAGCACGTGGTATCCGCTGCCCAGCGTGATGGTGACGCCAGCCAGCAGGAACAGCGCCAGCAGCGTGAACGTCACGGCTTGTCGGGCGACTGGCGGCTTGTGCGCCGTATCACCATCGCCGACTTTTCTTGAGCAGCGCTGTATCACCACACGCATCAACCGCGAAACCACCAGCCATACCAGCAAGCCACCAACCAGCCCGAAGACAATCCGCCTGACCACGTCAGCAGCCTGCGCATCCAGCTTCCCACCCAGATGAGCGCCACCCCACACCAAACGGGGAAAGTCACGTATTTCGGAGCCCGGCAAGGCCTCCTTGGCAAACAGATGCGTCGCCAGCGGCGCCGAATAGGTTTTTTCGACCTGCAGGCGCAAAGGTGCTAACAACGCATCCAGCGCTGAATTCACTTCCACGGCATAGTGCTGCTGCGCAATTACCTGCCCGGGTTGTGCATCCAACCGGGCGCGGTAATGCAGCGAGTCAAGCACGCCGATGAGGACAAACACCGCCAGTATCGTCGCCGATACCATCGCTACGGCATCTGCTGCTACGCGCCGCCAGGCCAAACGCAAGGCCGGTTGCGTCCGCGCCCACAGGCCAAGGCCGACGATGGCCACCAGCAGCACAAACAGCAGCGCATCCGACCACAGCACAACGATTTGAAAAGGCAGCGCCATCATTGCAGCCGCACGCGCGGATCGGCCAGCGTGTAGGAAATATCGGTCGCCAGCAGCCCCGCGATATACAGCACCGAACCGATGAATACCATCGCCCGCACCACGGCGAAATCCTGCGCATTGATGGCTTCAATCGTGTAGCTGCCGAGGCCGGGAATGCCAAAGAATGACTCAGTCAGCAAGCTGCCCATGAACAAGGCCGGAATCACCACGACCACGCCAGTGAGAATCGGGATCAGCGCATTGCGCAACACATGGCGGAACAGCACCGCCATTTCGGAGGCCCCCTTGGCGCGCGCCGTGCGCACATAGTCGCGCGTGATTTCCTCCAGAAAAATCGTGCGGTACCAGCGCGCCGAAGCGCCCAGCCCGCCAATCACGCCAATCACCACCGGCAGGATGATGAACTTGGCCGCCGTCAGCCCCCCGGCATAGCCGGAAATCGGCACCCAGTGCCACACCTTGGATACCAGCCACTGGCCGCCAATGATGTAGAACAGGCCGGAAATCGACATCATCGCCACGCACAACACCACGCCATAAAAATCCAGCCTGGTGGCGCGGAAGAACACCAGCAGCAGGGCAAATGCAATCGCCGCAAACAGCCCGAGAATGAATGTCGGCAACGCAATGGCCAGGCTGGGGCCTGCACGGCTGGCGATCTCGCGGGCAATGTCGCGGCCATCATCGGCGCGGCCAAAATCGCCAATGAACATGCGCATCGACTTGTTGAAAAACACCGTTGCGGTGAGTTTGGCCGGGCCTTTTGCCGCAGCGTTCCAGACCAGCGGCTGGTCATAACCGCGCTCCGCCTTCCATTTCTGGATGGCCTCCGGCGTGACGCGCTTGATGCCCAATTGCATGCGCGCCATATCGTCCGGCGTATTGACGACAAAAAACAGCGCAAAGGTGATCAGATTCACGCCGAGCAAAATCGGCAGGGCATACAACAGGCGGCGGAGAATATAGGCAAACATCGGCGCAAAATATACACCGCCATCCCGGCTGGCTCACGGCATTCAGCCAACTTCACTCCATTGGAAAGCTTTTTGCCACGGGACTTAAATTTTTTCGATTTCATGCGTATAATCTCGCCGCTTCAGCGCCCGTAGCTCATCTGGATAGAGTACTTGGCTACGAACCAAGGGGTAGGGAGTTCGAATCTCTCCGGGCGCACCAGTCATACCAAAGGTTGCATTGCGGGTTGCATTGCGGCCTTTTACGGGATAACCCGTCGGCGGGAATGGCGCTGCATCAAGGCGTCAATGTTGTTGCACATTGTTGTTGACTGGACAAGTTGCCGCTTTGATAAAAACCATCCTTCCATTGCGTGGAGGAAATCATCTGTGTGGAGTAATGCATGTCGGAACAAAAGAACCTGACGTATCTGGTGGATGCCGCTGACGTCCCGGTCGAGAGTGGTTATCAGGTCAAAATTACCGGACGTCCGCCCATCGGTGTGTTTAGGCTCGGCGATAACTTTTACGCCATTGACGACACCTGCACCCACGGCAATTTTTCGCTGTGCGAAGGCCTGATTTTCGATGGCCAGGTCGAATGTTCGTTGCATGCGGGAGCCTTTGATATCCGTACCGGCGCGGCCACCGACCTGCCCTGCGTCATCCCGCTCAAGACTTACCCGGTCACCGTCGAAGACGGAAAAGTCTACGCCGACATTGGCGCCGCTGAATAAACGGGCAGCAACTCCTGAACACACCATCCCGCTCGTTCGCCCTGACCCTGCAACCGCAGGATAACGAGCTGCTGCAAAACCTCTGCGGCCCGCTGGATGAAAACCTGCGCCAGATCGAAGCGGCCTTCGATGTCACCATCGCCCGCCGTGGCGGACATTGCCAGATCAGCGGCAGTCCGGCGCAAACCAGCCTGGCCGCGCAGGCGCTGCAACACTTCTATGCCTTGGCGCGCCAGCCGCTGTCGATTGACGAACTGCAACTCGGCCTGATCGAAATCAACCGCAGCCAATCCAGCACGGCATTGCCCGGCGCAGGCTTGATGACCAGAAAACCGGGGCTGCACGGGCGCACGCCGAACCAGGCCGCCTACCTCAACAATATCCTGACGCATGACATCACCTTCGGCATCGGGCCGGCGGGTACCGGCAAGACCTATCTCGCCGTCGCCGCAGCCGTCGACGCGCTGGAACGTGACCAGGTCAGCCGCCTGATCCTCACCCGCCCGGCCGTTGAAGCTGGCGAGCGGCTGGGTTTCCTGCCTGGTGACCTGGCACAGAAAGTCGATCCCTACCTGCGCCCGCTTTACGATGCGCTGTATGACCTGATGGGTTTTGACAAGGTCACCAAGCTCTTCGAAAAGCAGCATATCGAAATCGCCCCGCTCGCCTATATGCGCGGACGCACTTTGCACCATGCCTTCATCATTCTCGACGAGGCGCAGAACACCACGCCCGAGCAGATGAAAATGTTCCTCACGCGCATCGGCATCGGCGCGAAAGCCGTCATCACCGGCGATGTCACGCAGATTGACTTGCCGCGCGGGCAGAAATCCGGCCTCATCGAAGCGCGCCAGATCATGGCCGATGTGCGCGGGCTGGCCTTTACCGATTTCACGGCCAGCGATGTCGTGCGCCATCCATTGGTCGCACGCATTGTCGAGGCTTACGAGCAACATGCTGCCCCCCGGCAAACGCCGCCTGCCTGAATTACGCCTGGCGGTGCAATATCCTGCCGGCAAGGTTGGCGCACCCACGCGACCCATGCTGCGGCACTGGTTGCGCGCCGCCTGTTTCCTGCCTGCCGAAATCACCGTGCGCTTTGTCGATGCGGAAGAAGGCCAGACACTCAACCAGCAATGGCGCGGCAAGGATTACGCCACCAATGTGTTGTCCTTCCCTTATCAGAATGACACGCGGGTGCTTGGCGACCTGGTGCTCTGTCTGCCGGTGGTGGCCAGCGAAGCCGCAGCGCAGGGCAAGCCGCTTGACGCGCATTTTGCCCATCTGGTCGTGCATGGTATGCTGCATCTGCAAGGTTTCGATCATGAAACCAGCGCCGCCGATGCCGCACAAATGGAAGCGCGCGAACGTGAAATTTTAAGCACCCTGGGTTATCCCGATCCCTATCTCTGAACATGGAACCTCCCAGTCGCCCCAGCCTCATCGAACGTCTTTCCACCCTTTTGCTGCGCGTCCCCGGCGACAGCGAACAGCTTCTGGACTTGCTGCATAGCGCCTTTGAGCGCCACTTGATGGATGCCGATGCACTCTCCATCATCGAAGGCGCACTCTCGGTTGCCGACATGCCGGTGCGCGACATCATGGTGCCGCGTGCGCAAATGGATGTTGTCGACATCAGCGACTCCCCCGAAAAAATCGTCGAACTCGTGCTCGAAACCGCACACTCGCGCTTTCCTGTGGTTGGCGAAGGCAAGGACGACATCATCGGCATCCTGCTCGCCAAAGACCTGTTGCGCCATTTCGCCGGCAAGGAATTCGATTTGCGCGACAGCCTGCGCCCGGCGATTTTCATCCCCGAGTCGAAACGCCTGAACGTGCTGCTGCGCGAATTCCGCGCCTCGCGCAACCACATGGCCATCGTGGTCGACGAATACGGCGGCGTCGCCGGCATTGTCACCATCGAGGACGTGCTGGAGCAAATCGTCGGCGACATTGAAGATGAATATGATTTCGACGAAACCGCCGGCAACATCGTGATCGACAACAGCGGGCGCTACCGCGTCAAGGCCATCACCGAAATCGGCGACTTCAACGCCGCCTTTGGTGCCAGCTTCCCTGACGAAGATTTCGATACCGTCGGCGGCCTCATCATCCATCACCTGGGCCGCCTGCCCCAGCGCAACGAAACGCTGAATATCGACGGCATGCACTTTCAGGTCTTGCGTGCGGACAGCCGCCGTGTGCACACCCTGCTGGTTGATCCGCAGAAGGAACTTCCGCTGTCCACCACAGCAGAATGAATCCGCGCACGACGTTTGTCTGGCGCGTGATGGCCCTGGCCGCCCTGCTCGGCGCGTTGTGCACCCTCGGATTCGCGCCATTCGCCGTCTCGCCAGCGCCGACTTTTTCGCTCGCCGGCCTGTTTCTGCTCTGGCAGCGCGCCGCCACGCCACGCCAGGCCGCGCTCATCGGCCTCGCCTGGGGATTGGGCTGTTTTCTCACCGGCGTGTCGTGGGTGTATGTCAGCCTCAGCGAATTCGGCGGCATGGCCATGCCGTTAGCTGCCTTGGCCACCTTTCTGTTCTGCCTTTTGCTGGCGCTCTTCCCCGCACTCGCTGGCGGCCTGTTTGCGCGCTGGCGCTCAAGCACAGTGCGCGACGTCTGGTTGTTCGCCGGATTATGGATGCTCAGCGAATGGTTGCGCGGCACGCTACTGACCGGCTTTCCCTGGCTCGCCGTCGGTTATTCGCAAAGCCCGCCCAGCCCGCTGGCTGGCTGGGGCGCGGTGCTCGGCGTGTATGGCGTCGGCTTCAGCGTCGCGCTGATTGGCGGGCTCATCACCAGCCTGTTCACAAAGGGTTGGAAAAAAGCTTTATCCAGACACGGAATCAAACCCTGGCTGGCTATCATCCTGCTGCTCGGTGGCGGCGCATTGCTGCGCCAGATGGACTGGACGCAACCCGTCGGCGCGCCGCTCAAAGTCGCCCTGCTGCAAGGCAATGTGCCGCAGAGCCTGAAATGGGATCCGCAAAACCTGGCCTTGTCGATTGACACCTATCTGCGGCTGGTGCGCGAACATCCAGCCGACCTGGTCGTGCTGCCGGAAACTGCGATTCCCCTGTTTTTCAACGAAGTGCCACGCGAGGTGTTGCACAGCCTGACCGAGCACAGCCCGGCGCTGTTCGGCATCGCCATCCGCACGACAGACGGCGGTTATGCCAATGGCGCCGTATTGCTAGCGCCGACTTTTTCGACCGCCGGCAAGCCCGGCGCCTACATCAAGCGCCATCTGGTGCCATTTGGCGAATACGCGCCACCAGGGTTCGCTTGGGTCTTTCAGCTCGTGAATATCCCTATGTCCGGCTTTACCGCAGGCAGATCACACCAGCCGCCATTGACGCTAGGCGCGCAAAAAATTGCACCCAACATTTGCTATGAAGATTTATTTGGCGAAGAACTGCTCACCGCCTTGCCGCAAGCCACCCTACTCGTCAATCTATCCAACACCGCCTGGTTTGGCGACTCGCTGGCGCAACCGCAGCATCTGCAAATCGCCCAGATGCGAGCCATCGAAACAGGCCGCACCATGCTGCGCGCCACCAATACCGGCATGACCGCAATGATTGCGCCCAATGGCACGGTGACCGCCATGCTGCCTCCATTCACCACCGCCGCGCTGACAGTGGCCGCACAAGGCTATAGCGGGCTGACGCCTTATGCCCGTTGGGGCAATGCGCTGATCCTTCTGCTGGCTGCCCTCGCCTGCCTGCCAGCCCTGCGTTGTCGCGCCAAGTGACTCCCGGCGGAATAGCGCGGTATTTTTACGCCCTTTCAATATCGCTTTGTTAATGTGCGGATATCTTTATGCGACTTGCCATTCAATGCACCGACAATGAAACGCTCTTGCTCAATACCACGCCGGAGGAGACCCTGTACGATGCGGCCAAACGCCAGGGCATCAACTGGCCCATCGACTGCGCTGAAGGCGTGTGCGGTACGTGTAAATGTCGCATCATTTCGGGCAGCGTAGCCCCGGGGTTTTATACCGATGATGCGCTGACACAGGAAGAAGCCGAAGCCGGGTATGCGCTGGGTTGCCAGGCGAAGGCGCAAACCGATCTTGTGCTTACCCTGCGCATGCCTGTGGCGCAACTGCGGCGCAATAAGGTTGTGCCCACACTGCCAGGCCGGATTGAACGGATTGACCTGGTCGCCCAAAACACGGTGCACCTGACCTTGACACTCAATGAGGCGATCGATTTTCTGCCCGGCCAATATGCCAAGCTCAAAACGCCGGGCACGGATGTCTGGCGCTCGTATTCCTTCACGTCCATTCCCGCACGCAACGAGCTATCCTTCCTCATCCGTCTGCTGCCCGCAGGCGCGATGAGCGATTACTTGCGTAAAGCACAAGTCGGTGACACCCTCGAAATGACTGCGCCGCATGGCGTATTTTTCATGCGGCCGAACGCTGGCCAATCCGTGCTGATCGCCGGGGGAACCGGCCTTGGACCGATGTTGAGCATGCTGCAAACAGCCGCCGACAATGCCTCAAACACCGCCCGGCCAATGCAGTTGCTCTACGGCGTCAATGACGTCGCCGAACTGGCTTGCCTCGACGTCCTGGATGCAGTGAAGCAAAAACTGACTGGGTTTTCCTGGTCGATCAGCATTGCCAATGAAGACAGCAATTATCGACGCGGGTTTGCCACCGACTTGCTGGATGACTTCAAAACGGATGTGGATGCAACCACGTTCTACCTTTGCGGCCCGCCACCGATGATAGAAACCGGCCGCGCCAAACTCAAGGCCATTGGCGTCAGCGAAGACAAAATCGTCTTCGAGAAATTTATTCCTTCCAGCTGAGCAACAGCTGCTAACTACCCCGCTTCCCCTGGCGGGCGACGGGGCAGTTAGCCTGGAGTTTTTCTTTAAACGCTGGCCGTTGCGGAGACAGTACTCGCCGGTCTTGTGGCCTTTTTTGCCAGCACCCAGTCACGCACAGGCCGGTTCTTGATTTGATTGACGGCCTTGGCCAACTCACGCTGACCGGCGAAACCTTCTTTCGCTTCCGCAAACACGGCGCCCAAACCCGCACGCTTGTTCAGCACCGCGCGAATGGCCGCGCGGACCAGCGTTTTTGCATTGAACAAGTCGGCTGGCCGGTGCGTACGCTGGTAAATCCCTCCCAGCGCCGGGCGCAGTTTGGGATCGGACGCCGCATCATCAATCAACTGCGAGAACAATGCCCGCGGCTCAATGCTGCGGCTCATTTGTATGGCCATGAAGAGTATCTCGATCGTTCCCAGGTCACGCGCACGCTCCCAGGCATCCATCACCTCCCGCTCGCGGTCCGGCTCATCCAGCGCGCGTTTGATGGCGGGCGCCAGCATCGTGGCATGGTGTATTGAATCGCCGATGCCCTGGGCCATCACGGCATCTTTGAAATGCCCTGCATCACCCACCAGCGCCCAACCAGGGCCAACGCTGCGCCGCACATAGGTCGGCATCTGGTTACGGCCATAGGTTCGGTCCATTTGTTCGCCTAAATAAGGCGCGATCCGGCTGGAGGAGGACAATTGCGCCATCAATGCCGCCTCAGGATCATTTTTGAATCTGTCGAGATTGGCATTGATCGGGTAGCAACAGACAACCGCCTGGTTACCACCTGTCGGAAAAATAGTGTACCCGCAGCGGTCTCCCGTATTTTCAAAGTAGATGATCGCCGTATCCGTCGGCAGTCCTTCAGGTACCCGGAAATAGCTGAAATAGCAGTGCCGCTCGCTGGGTACGTCCAACCAGGTTTCTGCCTGCACGCCCCGGGCCACCGTCGATTGCACGCCATCCGCGCCCACCACGATGCGTGCGCGTATCTCGCCGTCCGGCGTTTGCACGCCAGTCACACGGTGGCCATCATCGAGGATGCCCGTCACGCGGGTGTTCAGCCGGATTTCCGCGCCAGCCTTGCGTGCGGCATCCAGGATCGCCTTGTCCAGCACGCTGCGCCGAATACAGTAGGAAGCGCCCGGAAAGGGAAATTTTTCCGGGGCGCCGTCCCCGATTTCCATTGTCATGGCCGTTACCGGCGGCGCGTTCGTCGACATCAATTGGGCGCGATCGACACCAATCTGATTGATCAAACGGTCAACCGTATTCGCGAAAATCCAGTGCGTGGAAACCGGTTCAGTTGTCAGGTCATCACGCTCGATCACGCACACCTTCACCCCTTGTTTGGCGAGCTGCGCCGCCAATGTACTTCCGGCCACCCGGCCACCGACGATGACCACGTCAAAGCTATCGCTCATAATTCCTCCCCAAAATTGTTTTTTTATGTACAACCTATGAACAGCAAATTATTTTGCCAGGCCCCCTCATTCCGGGGAATTGACCAGTCAAGTCTATACCACTCTGGCAGTGCCTGTAAAAAACAGTCTGCTGCGGGCTGATGCCCTTGCTGGCGCCGACCTGCACCGCATCACAAGCCGCTTTGGGCATCCTCTCGCCGTATCGCCAGCGCCGACTTTTCGGGTACTATCTTCGGCACGATGATGCCGTCGTAAATCCTGTTCTGGTCATGCCTGCCGAAGCGCGTCGTCAGGCTCAGGACGAACAGACTTGCCGTACTTATATCTTCACCCGGCGCAAGCGCAGCGCATTGGAAATCACCGACACCGAACTGAAACTCATGGCCACAGCCGCAATCAGCGGTGAGAGCAGCAAACCGGTGAAGGGATAGAGCACGCCTGCGGCCAGCGGAATGCCCAGCGCGTTGTAGAGAAAGGCAAAGGCCAGGTTCTGGCGCATGTTGCCGACCGTTGCGACCGATAGCGCCCGCGCGCGCAGGATGCCGCGCAAATCGCCCTTGACCAGCGTCACTTGGGCGCTGTTCATCGCCACGTCCGTGCCCGTGCCCATCGCAATGCCAACATCAGCGCGCGCCAGCGCCGGCGCATCATTGATGCCATCGCCGGCCATGGCGACTTTGCGGCCTTCCTTCTGCAAGCGTTCGACCAAATCCAGCTTGTCGCGCGGTTTGACTTCGCCATGCACTTCATCAAGTCCCAAGCTTGAGGCTATCGCGCGCGCCGTGGTCAGGCCGTCACCGGTCGCCATGATGACGCGGATGCCAGCCGCCTTGAGTCCGGCCAGCGCTTCCGGCGTTGATGCCTTGAGCGGATCAGCCACCGCCAAAAGACCTGCCAGTTGTCCATCCACCGCCAGATACATCACGCTGGCGCCTTCCGTGCGCAGGGTTTCGGCGGCTTTCGCCATGTCGCTCACGGCAACCTGCTCGTCTGCCATCAGGGCGGTATTGCCGAGGATCACCACCTTGCCTGCAACCTGCCCGCGCACGCCGATGCCGGAGCTGGATTCAAAGCGCTCGGGTTTATCCAGCGCCAGTTGCCGCCGCCTTGCCTCGGCGACGATAGTATGGGCCAGCGGATGCTCGCTGCCCTGGTCGATGCTGGCGGCCAGGCGCAGCACCTCGTCTTCGTTCCAGCCCGTGGCGGCGACCGTGCGGTGAAAAGCCGGCTTGCCTTCGGTGAGCGTGCCGGTCTTATCTACAATCAACGTATCAATCGTGCGCAATTGCTCAATCGCCGCGGCGTCACGGAACAGCACGCCCGCCGTGGCGGCCTTGCCGGTTGCCACCATGATGGACATCGGCGTCGCCAGGCCAAGCGCGCAGGGACAGGCGATAATCAATACCGAGACGGCATTGATCAAGCCATACACCCAGCTCGGCTCGGGGCCGAAGAAGCCCCAGCCAAAGAAAGTGAGCAAGGCGATGCTCACCACAATGACGACAAAATAACCCGCCACCACATCCGCCAGCCGCTGCATGGGCGCGCGCGAACGCTGCGCCTGCGCGACCATCTGCACAATCTGCGCCAGCGTGGTGGCAGCGCCGACTTTCTCGGCACGCATGATCAGGCTGCCATTGGCGTTGATCGTCGCGCCGATGAGTTTGTCGCCGGGCTGCTTGGAAACGGGAATCGGCTCGCCGGTGAGCATGGACTCATCCACCGCGCTAGCGCCCTCCTCGACCACGCCATCCACCGGCACCTTCTCGCCGGGGCGCACGCGCAGCCGGTCGCCGATATGCACATGGGTTAGCGGAATGTCTTCTTCACTGCCGTCAACAGCGATGCGCCGCGCGGTCTTGGGCGCCAGGCCGAGCAGGGATTTGATCGCCGCCGACGTCTGCGAGCGCGCCTTCAGCTCGAATATCTGGCCGAGCAAGGTTAAGGAAATGATCACCGCCGCCGCCTCGAAATACACGCCAACCCGGCCGTGCATGACAAAGGATGGCGGGAAAATCTCCGGTACAAGCGTGGCTGCCACGCTGTAAAAATAGGCGGCGGCAGTGCCTGAACCGATCAGCGTCCACATGTTCGGATTGCGTGTGATGACCGATTGCACGCCGCGCACAAAAAACGGCCAGCCCGCCCACAGCACGATGGGTGTTGCCAGCGCCAGCTCCACCCAGTTCTGGGTTTGCGGGCTCATCAACGCCAGGCTATGGCCCGCCATGGCCAGCGTCGTGACAATCACGGTCAGCGGCAGCGTCCACCAGAAACGATGGCGAAAGTCGGTTAATTCTGGGTTTTCCTCATCATCCAGAGAGGGCATTTCCGGTTCCAGCGCCATGCCGCACTTTGGACAAGTTCCCGGCATTGGCTGGCGGATTTCAGGATGCATCGGACAGGTGTAAATCGCGCCTTCTATCGCGGGTTCAGGTTCTTTCGGCCCTAAATATCGTTCAGGCTCAAGGTCAAATTTGGTTTTGCATTTGGGGTTGCAAAACAGGTAACGCTTATCCTGGTAGTCGGAAAAAATACCCTTGTCAGCCGCCACGGTCATGCCGCAGACGGGATCCTTGTTTTCCACGGTAGCGGCCGTGTGCTCGGCATGCTCATGCGGATGGGTTGGCTGATGGACATGATTCATGCTGACTTTCCTTGATTAGGTGCAACCCTTCATCGCGCATAAAAGCCGATGGGCGGCCGACTCATGGTGAGCTTTGCGCAATGCAGTAGCCGCTCATGTCATGCAAACCGCCGGGTGCGTCTCACTTTTCCATAGGCGTGGCGGCGCCCGATTGATTTTTCATCATGGCATCCATTTTCATCTGCATCATGTCCATGCGTTTTTCCATCATCTGCATGCGCTCCATCCCCATGCCTTGTCCGGATACTTCGCCATCCGTACCCTTCATCATGCCCATGCCACCCATACCCATGCCGCCCATGCCACCCATGCCGCCTTTTCCGCCCTTCATCATCGGACAGGCCGCGTCCCCACTCATCATGCCCTTGGCGGCCATCATGTTTTCGCGCATGGTCTGCATATGTTCGGCCATCAGCTTCTGCCGCTCTTCGTCAGTCTTGGCCTTGGCGATGAGGTCAAGCTGGGAACGCATCTTTTTCACGTTGCCCTGCATCTTCTTGATGGCTTCGCCGCTGGGTTGGGCAGCCGCCTTGGCAACCGCCGTATCGGCCTTTTGCTCAGGGTGATGCGCCTCTTCGGCGTGGACGGTAAATGCCAGCATCATGGATGCGGCAACGATACTTAAGGTTCTCTTCATGGTTTGTCTCCTGGTAGGTATTGCTGTTACCGCCAACGAAATAGCCTATTTTCGGCTTTCGGCAGCGCAAATGACTGGCTGTGTAAAAGCGGCTCCAGACTAAACTCGTCGCAGGCACATGTCAATTTTCCTGCAGTCGATAGGTAGGTCATCAGATGGATTGATTACCGCAGGCCGTTTTCCTTAGCATGGAGGTGACGCGAAAAACCCCACGCCTGAGACGTGAGAATAAGCACGTGCCGCTGAAATTGTAAGCAGTTTGGCGGGAAGCGTAGCGGAATCGGTTTACCTAAAGACGATGACTGCCTTGCAGTCAGTTTGCGACATCGCCGCTGACGAGCAGAAATGCGCCCCAGGGGATGCTTTTCGGGAGGGTGCGTTCCACGGCCTGCGCAAAATCCGTCCCTGACGGAAGGAATATCGCGGAGCTGAAATGAATGTGTTCGACGGACAGTTCCTGCATGGCCTCAGCAAGTTCTTTCCGGGTGTGCCAATGCGCGCCGTGATACGCACCCTTGCCGCCGTTGCGCCCCTTGTCGAGCCACAGCAGGCTGTGCCGGTTGAGCAATCCAAGTACGAAGCGCCGCCGCGTGACGCGCGTGATCTCTGCAATCGCGCGTGGCCAGTCTGCTACGAAGCACAATGCCGTAACCGAAATGACTTGATCGAAGGACTGGTCGGGGAAAGGCAGGCGGCAAGCATCTCCTTCCACGTAGGGGATATCGTGCGCCCGTTCACGGGCAAAATTGAGCGCGTCGGCATCGATGTCCAGGCCGGTCACGTCAAGACCTACCGAAGCAAGACGCCGGGTAAACCAGCCTGTACCGCAACCTACGTCAAGCAGGCTTGCGCCAGGACGTATGTCGAGATGGCGGCAAAGAAGCTCGAATTCAGCATCGCCGATCCAGCGCCCACGAGGGCCGTCATACCACGCGTCGTATTTTTCCGGCGTCATAGAACGGCAGGATTACCGAAATGCTCGCTCAGAAACGACCACAGGGAGTGCAAAGCCGACCACAGGGAGTGCAAAGCCTGCCGCAGGGAGTACAAAGCCTGCCGCAGGGAGTACAAAGCCTGCCGCATGGCGCTGTGGTCGTGCGGTCGAGGCAGATGGGAATTTCATGCTCATGCGCCCAGGTCCCGTTTCTTCTGTTCGTATTCGTCGCGGTCTATTTCACCACGCGCATAGCGTTCCTGCACGATCTCAAATGGCGTCTTCCCGCGCGTTCCCTGATTGCTTCCCGGCTGCGCTTGCAGCCAGCGGATCAAGGCCGCAATCCCAAGAGCGATCAGCAGCCAGAACAGAATCATGAATACGAAGCCCAAGCCCATACCCCACCAGCCGAATTCACCCCAGTTGCCCATCATGCAGCACCTCCATCAATGCAATTGGTTTGTTCTGCCCGTTCATGTTTTTCACCTTGCCAAGGTTTCATTCATCCGCACTGCCGCGATCATGCCCGACAGCAAGGTTAACACAGCCACCAGCCATAGGGCCGACGCCAGGCCGAACAGGTCGGCGGTGAGGCCGGCCAAGAGCGCGCCCACCGCGTAGCCGAGGTCGCGCCAGAGCCGGTAGACGCCCACGGCGGAAGCGCGCCAGCCGGGATGGGCGACGTCCCCGATGGTGGCGAGCAAGGTCGGATAGACCATCGCCGTGCCTATACCAAGCAACACCGCACCCAGCCCGAAACCACGGAAATCCCCCGTCAGCGCAGTCACGGCAATGCCCGCTGCCTGCAACCACATCCCCCACACGATCAGCCACTTGCGTCCTATCCTGTCGGACAGGGCGCCGGTCAATATTTGCGATGCGCCCCAGACGGCCGGATAGATCGCGGCGAGGATGCCGATTTGCGCCAGCGTCATGCCGGCTGCGGCGAAGACCAGCGGGAACAGGCCCCAGGCCATGCCGTCGTTCAGGTTGTTGACCAGCCCCGCCTGACTGACGCTGGAGAGATTGCGGTCGGTCAGCGAGGTGCGGCGGAAAATCTCGCCTTGCGTGAGATTTTCCGCGTTGCTTTCCGCATGGTGCACCCGTACTTCATGCGCCACATGATGCCGGGTTTCGCGGACCGCGAACAGGGAAAGCAGCAGCCCGGCGGCGACATAGACGATACCCAGATAGAACGGCTCGGGCCTCAGCCCATATCGGGCGGCCATCCAGCCGGTGGCCAGGGCGCTGCCCGCCACCGCGAAATAGCCGGAAAACTCGTTGAGCCCCATCGCCAAGCCACGCTGTTGCGGGCCGACCAGGTCGATCTTCATGATGACTGTGGTGGACCACGTCAGCCCCTGGCTCACGCCGAGCAGCACATTGGCCGCAACCACCCAGTGCCAGTTTGGCGCCCACATCAGGGCGAACGGCACCGGGATGGCCACCAGCCATCCCGCGACCAGCACATGCTTGCGGCCAAAGCGGTCAGAAAACCGCCCGGCAAAATAGTTCGTCAGCGCCTTGGTGACGCCAAATACCACGATGAAAGAAAGAATCGCCGTGCGCGCCACGATGTGAAATTCCTGCTCGGCAATGGCGGGCAGAATGCTGCGCTCCAGGCCCACCATTGCGCCAACAAAGGCATTGACGAGCACCAGCAGCGAGAATTGGCCGAGGTTTTCACGCAGCCCGAGGCGGATGGGCGCCATGTGTCGGCCTTAAGCGCCCAAACCCAGGTTGGCCCGCACCATGGCTTCCATATTGGCTGGGCGGGGCGGAATCTCCCTGGTCAGGTAGTCGACGAAGGCGGCTTGATTCATCGTCAGCGCCGGGTTCCAGCGCTTCTCGAAACCAAGGGTCGATGATGGCTTGCCCGACAAGCCCGCACCACAGGCGCTGCCGGCCTGATGGCCGGGGAAAATTTCGAGCTCGTCGGGCAGCGTCAGCAACTTGGCATGCAGGCTGGCGTACAACACGGCTGCCATTTCTGCTTCCTGACCCGCCAAATCGGGGCGGCCTATCGCGCCGACGAATAAGGTGTCGCCGGTGATCACGAACCAGGGCGCCGCGCCACGGCGCTCATCGGTGACCAGCAGGCAAACACTGTCCGGGGTATGGCCCGGTGTATGCAGCACCTCGACCTTGACGTTGCCAACATCCAGCGACTGACCGTCATGCAGGGGTTCGAAGCCGTACTTCACCAACGCCCGGTCAGACTCATGCAGGCAGTACGGTGCGCCGACGCGCTGGGCCAGCGCCCGCCCGCCCGAGTAATGGTCGGCATGAACATGCGTGTCGATCACATAGCGAATGTCGACCTGCGCCTTGCGGGCTTCCTCGATGAACCAGTCTTCGTCACCCGCAACGACATCCACGGCGACGGCCTTGCCCAGACTTGCGCAACCGAAGAAATAGGACAGGGCTGATTCTTTGGTGGCCAGTTGTTTGAAAAACATGGTCGATTCCTCCTTAAAAAACCAGCACCCTATCCGCCTCGACCGTCCAGTCGGCGAGTTGCGCCAGCGTCGAACGCCTGGCGCCTGCGATGATTTCCGCTTCGGTCAGGCCGCGGGCATCCATGCAGGCGCCGCATAACGCGACTTCGCCTTGGCGCAGCACCTTGCCCAGCATCAATTGCACGCTGTAGTAGCCCTCGGGGACTTTCTGCCCGGACTTGGCGCAGCCGACCGCATCGGCCAGCAGGAAAATTCGTACATGCTGACCTTCCTTGGCAGACAAGGCGCCAGCCAGACGCAGTGCGTTGTAGGCGCGCTCACTTCCATAAGGTGCTTCGTTGAGAATGAAGAGTATGGAACTCATTATCTGTCTCCTGATTTGATGGTTGCTTTCAAGCCATCGAAACTACGAATCGGTTTGCGCATAGTTTCCTCCTTGGCCAGTGCTTCATTCCTCAACAGAAGTCTGCAGCGGCAGCCCAGCCGCCTGCCACTCGCTGACGCCGTCAAGAATCTTGCGTATCCGGTAACCCTTGGCGCCGAGCAAAGCCACGGCTTCGTCGGCCAGCAGACAGAACGGGCCACGGCAGTAAGCGACAATATCCTTGCCGGCCGGCAATTCCGCAAGCCGTTGTTCGATCTCGGCAATGGGCATCGAGCGGGCAAACGGCAGATGCGCCGTTGCGTACTCGGCCTGCGGGCGGACGTCAATGACAATGATGTCGCCCCGTCGCGCCTGTTCCAATAGTTCTTCGCGGCCGACAGAGGCGAGCCTGGCAGGATCCGCCACCATCCGGTCCAGCGTCATCCTCAGCTCCAGCAAGTGCTCCTCGGCCACTTGGCGCAACATCACCCAAAGGCCAGCCACGTCACTGCCGGTAAGCCGGTAGACCCTGTATTTGCCATCGCGGCGGGAGGTGACCAGGCGGGCGTCCTTCAAGGCCTTCAGGTGGGCGCTAGTCAGTTTGATGTCGATTGACAGCTCGGCGGCCAGGGCCTCCACGGTTTTTTCGCCCTGGGCCAGCAACTCCAGCAACTCCAGCCGCTTCGGACTGGAGACGGCCTTGCCGATGCGGGCGACTTGTTCATACAGCAGGTCTTTCAAGGTTCGTTTATTCATTTGTTCATTCTAACGATTAAACGAATATAAGCAAGATTATTTTCTTGTCATGATGTGAGCACAACCCCAACCCTAACGTTCATGGTCGGGAAGGCCACCCACTGATGATGAAACACGCGAAAAGCGGTAAATAGAGACCCGCCCCTCCCATCCTCCCCTCGCGGGGAGGCTTCTTTCTGGCTCGCTTCGCTCGGTTATTACACAGCGCGCTTCCCCAAGTATTTCACGCTAAATGCAGCTCAACTGCATCGCGCATGAAACACCAGAGGATGCCATCCGCAAAGCGCTGTAAAATCTTTTTTTGTCGCATTTTGGAATACCCCATGAATCAGAAACCCACGTTCCAGGAAATTATCCTGCGCTTGCAGGACTACTGGAACCGGCAAGGCTGTGTGTTGCTCCAGCCGTATGACATTGAAGTTGGTGCCGGCACTTTCCATACGGCGACCTTTCTGCGCGCGCTTGGCCCCGAGCCATGGCGCGCCGCTTATGTGCAGCCTTCGCGCCGCCCCAAGGATGGCCGCTACGGCGATAACCCGAATCGCTTGCAGCATTACTACCAGTATCAGGTGGTGCTCAAGCCCAATCCGCCGGACATCCAGGAACTGTATCTCGACAGCCTGCGCCATCTGGGCATCGACACCTCGATGCATGACATCCGCTTTGTCGAGGACGACTGGGAATCGCCGACGCTGGGCGCCTGGGGTCTGGGCTGGGAAGTCTGGCTGAATGGCATGGAAGTCACGCAGTTCACTTATTTTCAGGAAGTCGGCTCGCTGGTTTGCCGCCCGGTGCTGGGCGAAATCACTTACGGCATCGAGCGTCTGGCGATGTATCTGCAAGGCGTGGAAAATATCTATGACCTGGTCTGGGCGCCCGGCGTTACTTATGGCGACGTGTATCACCAGAACGAAGTCGAACAATCCACTTACAACTTTGAACATGCCGATGTCGATTGGCTGTTTGCCCAGTTCGGCAAATTCGAGTCGGAAGCCAAGCGCCTGATCGGCCTCAGCCTGCCCCTGCCCGGCTATGAAATGGTCATGAAAGCCTCGCATACCTTCAACTTGCTCGACGCGCGCGGCGCGATTTCGGTCACCGAGCGCGCCGCCTACATCGGCCGCGTGCGCGCGCTGGCGCGCGAAGTCGCGCAAGCCTATTATGATTCGCGCGAGCGGCTCGGCTTTCCGATGCTGAAAGGCGGCGCCCTATGAAAGCGCCACTGCTGATCGAACTGCTGAGCGAAGAACTGCCGCCGAAATCGCTGGCCAAACTGGGGCTGGCATTCCGCGAGCAAATGCAGCAGGCGCTCGCCGAAGCAGGCTATATTGACGCGGCGAATGCCGGGCAGTGGTTCGCCACACCGCGCCGGCTGGCCTTGTTGTTCCCCGATTGTCTGGAAACCCAGCCAGACCGAACGATAGAAAAGAAAGGCCCTGCCGTTGGCGCAGGAGTCGGCGCTGACGGGACGCCGACCAAGGCGCTGGAAGGCTTCATGCGCGGCGCCGGAGTCACGTTTGCGCAGCTCGAAAAAGTCAGCGACGGCAAGGCTGAATACTTTGCCGTGCGCCTGCATCAATCCGGCGAGCGCATCGACACGGTGTTGGCTGCCATGGTCGAAGCCGCGCTGAAAAAACTGCCGGTCGCCAAGCTGATGCGCTGGGGGTCGAGCGAAGTGCAGTTCGTGCGCCCCGTGCATGGGCTGGTGATGCTGCATGGCGCGCGCATTGTGCCTGGCAACGTATTAGGTTTAACGAGTGGCAACACTACGCGCGGCCATCGTTTTATGAGCCAGGGCGAGATTATCCTGACCAGCGCCAATGACTATACGGACGTGCTAGCACAGCAAGGTAACGTCATTGTTGCCTTCGATCAACGCCGCGAGATGATCCGCAGCCAACTGGATGCCGCTGCGGACAAGCGCACCTGGCTCAAGGACGATGCGCTGCTGGATGAAGTCACCGCGCTGGTCGAACATCCCACCGTGTATGAAGCGGGGTTCGAGGCCGAATTTCTCGCCGTGCCGCAGGAATGCCTGATCCTGACGATGAAGGCGAACCAGAAATACTTTCCGCTGATGGATGGTGATGGGCCAAATGCCAAGCTGACCAACCGCTTTCTCGTTGTCAGCAACATGCAGGTGGACGACCCGGCGCACATCATCACCGGCAATGCCCGCGTGGTGCGTCCGCGTCTGGCCGATGCCAAGTTCTTTTTCGAGACCGACAAGAAGACACCGCTCTCCGCACGCATCGGCAAGCTGGCGAGCATGGTGTATCACCACAAGCTCGGCACGCAGGGCGAACGCGTCGACCGGCTGATCAAGCTGGCCGTACGGATTGCCCACCGCATTGGTGCCGATGCCGCGCTTGCCGAGCGCGCCGCGTTGCTGGCCAAGGCCGACCTGGTGACCGACATGGTCGGCGAATTCCCCGAATTGCAAGGCATCATGGGGCGCTACTACGCACTGGCTGATGGCGAACCGGCGGTCGTTGCCGCGGCGATTGAAGATCATTACCGCCCGCGTTTCAATGGTGACACGTTGCCGCAGGGCGCCGTTGCCTGCGCCGTGGCGCTGGCCGACAAGCTGGATGCGCTCATCGGTTTTTTCGGTATCGGGCAAATCCCGACCGGCGACAAGGACCCGTTCGGCCTGCGCCGCGCCGCGCTCGGCATGCTTCGCATCCTGATGGAAACACCGCTGCCTGTGAGCCTCACCGATTTAATCGAAGACGCAATAGCGGGCTTTGCACCTACGCTGATGACGAATGATTGCCGTATCACCAGCGCCGACTTTTTCCGCGAACGCCTGCGCAATCTGTTGCGCGACGCCGGTCACGAACCCAACGTGGTGGATGCCGTGCTGGCGCAGAACCCCACGCGCATCGATGAAGTGCCGCTGCGCCTGGCCGCCGTCAAAGCCTTCGCCGCGCTGCCCGAAGCCACCGCGCTGGCAGCGGCGAACAAGCGCATCGTCAATATCCTCAAAAAGTCTGCCGGGCACGCCGCTGCACCGGTTAATCCAGCCTTGTTGCACGAAGCCGCCGAAAAAGCACTGTATGCCGAAGTCGACAAGCTCGCCCCCGAGATCGAAGCGCAATTGGCGCGCAGCGACTACGCCGCCGCGCTGAAAACGCTGGCCGGCTTGCGCCAGTCGGTGGATAGCTTTTTCGAGGGCGTGATGGTGAACGCTGAAGACCCGGCCATCCGCGCAAACCGGCTGAACCTGCTGGCCAGGCTGGCGGAATTGATGAACCGTGTCGCGGATATTTCGCGGCTGTCGAGTTAAGGCATGCATTCATCATGGCCTGGCTGATTGCCAAATACCTGACGACTGCCGCCGTGGTTGTGCTGGTTTCCGAACTGGCCAAGCGCAGCGACAAGCTCGGCGCGTTTGTCGCCGCGCTGCCGCTGGTGACCCTATTGACCTTGATCTGGCTGTATCTTGAGCGCCAGCCGGAAACTAAAATCGCCAATCACGCCTGGTACACCTTCTGGTATGTAGCGCCCACGCTGCCCATGTTTCTGGCCTTTCCATTCCTGCTGCCGCGCCTTGGGTTCTGGCCGACACTGCTGGTCAGCGTTGTCATTACAGTGGTTTGTTTTGGCCTGTTCGCCTTCACGGTGCGTCGCTTTGGCATTGAGCTTTTATAAGCAAGCGCAGCGAATAACCATGCCAGACGGCCACTTTCCATGCTTTCCGAATCTGCCGCAAGCCTTAAGCTGATACCCCATGAAACTCATCATTCTCGACCGCGACGGCGTCGTCAATTTCGACTCTCCGCAATTCATCAAATCGCCGGATGAATGGAAGCCCATTCCTGGCAGCCTGACGGCGATTGCACGGCTGAACCAGGCCGATTACCGCGTCGTCTTGGCTACCAACCAGTCCGGCATTGGCCGTGGCCTGTTCGAAATGGACACGCTCAATGCCATCCATGAAAAAATGCTCAAAGCCCTGGCAGACGTGGGCGGCCATATTGATGCCATCTTTTTTTGCCCGCACACCGCCGCTGACAACTGCGCCTGCCGCAAACCCAAGACCGGCATGCTGCAAGAAATAGCCGCACGCTTTAATACCGACCTGACTGGCGTGCCGGCCATTGGCGATGCCTTGCGCGATTTGCAATCCGCCGTGGCCGTGGGCGCCCTGCCGATCCTGGTGCGTACCGGCAAAGGCAAGAAAACCGCTGACGACCCCGATCTGCCACCCGGCACGCTGATCTTTCCCGATCTCGCGGCAGCCGTTACCCATCTTTTGGCTGAACGCCCATGACGATGATGATTTTGAAACCCATCAACTTCGCAACACTACTAAAGGCAAGCAAATGGGCCCGCCCCTCCCACCCGCTACGCGGCCCACGGCTGGCTTTGCACAGCCACCCGGCTGCGGCGGCGCGATGCATGCGTCGCGCATTCCCGCCTCGCCCCCTCACGGGGAGGCTTCTATATGGCTCGCTTCGCTCGGTTATTACCCAGCGCATTTGCCTGAGCATGTCACACTAAAAGCGCATGCTCTCTTTCATCCGTTCCCTGCTATTCCTGCTGATTATGTTGGTCATCACACCACCTTACATGGTGTTTTTCATTGTGGTCAGCCTGCCATTGCCATTGCGTTGGCGGCATCATCTGGCCATGCCCTGGGTACGCCTGGTCATCTGGCTGATAAAACATGTGCAGGGCATACCTTACCGTCTGATCGGCGCGGAAAACATCCCATCGCAGCCCGCTGTGGTGTTTTGCAAACATCAATCCGCCTGGGAAACCTTCATCCTGCAGGAAGTCTTCAAGGATGCCATATTCGTCTGGAAAAAAGAAATTCTCCACCTGCCATTTTTCGGCTGGGCGCTGGCCATGACACCGATGATCCCGATCGACCGCGGCGCCGGCAAGGCAGCGCTGAAAAGCCTGATTGATAAAGGCAGTGAAAGGCTCAAGGATGGTTACACGGTGATCATCTTTCCTGAAGGCACGCGCGCGCCGCCGGGACAAAAACATCGCTACAAGGGTGGCGGCGCATTTCTGGCCATCGCCACCGGCGCACCCGTAGTGCCTGTCGCGCTGAATTCGGGCGAGTTCTGGGGACGCAATGCGCTGTTCAAAAAGAGCGGCATGGCTACCGTCAGCATCGGCCCGGCGATTGATCCGGCAGGCCTGACCGCATCCGAGATTCTGGCGCGCGCCGAAACCTGGATCGAAGGCGAAATGCGCCATATCAGCCCGCATCTCTACCCGGACACCCATGAGGCCGCGCCGCCAGCCGCAGCTTGACCTGCGGCTGAATGCCGCAGCGCCGGATGCCGCAGCGCGCTGGCATGAAGGCGCATCGATTGCCTATCTTGGCGGCACGCTGTGCCTGATGCTGAGCGGCGAATACGCCGAGGCGACACAAGTGTCCAGTGCGCTGCATCTGCCGCTGCCACCTCAGGCGACGCCGCGCCAGATTCAGGATTGCGCGGAAGCCTGGCTGCGCGCTGAGGCCGTGCGCCATTTGACAGCCCTCGTTAAGGAAAAGTCGGCGCTGGCGGGACGGCGCGCGCCGCGCCTGGTGCTGTCATTCGCCGCACGCGACCACTGGGTCGAAGCGCCTGATGCCAGCACCCTGCGCTGTCATTGGCGCTTGATCGAACAACCGCCAGCCGTCATCGACTCTGCCATCAGCCGTGCGCTGGCCAGCTTGCCACAGGCAACTGCCGATCACGACTTGTTCGCCCTGCCTTCCTGCTGATATCCGCACAATGTTTGAACAATTCAAACTCTTCTTCCTGCCAGAACCAACGCCGCAACCCAAAGCGCGGCAGTTGCTGATCGCCGGACGGATCGTCGATTACCATCTCAAAACCGGCGTGCGGCGGCTGAGCATGAGCATCGACGAGCGCGGCCTGCGCCTGGCCGCGCCGAGCCGCATGCCGCTGGCCGAGATCGAAGCCTTCGCCAACAGCCATGGCGTCTGGGTGCTGCGCAAACTGGACGAACTCGCCCGCACCAACCAACCCCGCCATGTCAGCATCAAGGATGGTGTCCGCCTGCCCTTCCTCGGTGATGAAATTGAAGTACGCATCGTGCCTGGCGCCAACCGCGTCCGCTGGATGGAACAATGCCTAATGCTTGAAGCCCGCGACGATGCCGATCTCGGCCAACTCACTATCCGCGGCCTGAAAGCGCGGGCCTTGACGCATTTTGACGAACGCCTGACGCACTATACCGCGCAACTCAACCTGCCGGCTCCGCCGCTGGGCCTTTCCGCCGCACGCACGCGCTGGGGCAGTTGCAGCCGCACCAGTGGCATCCGCATCAATTGGCGGCTCATCCACCTGCCAGCGCATATCGGCGATTATGTCGTTGCGCATGAAGCGGCGCATTTGCTGGAAATGAACCACAGCGACCGCTTCTGGCGCGTCGTTGGCACGCTCTATCCTGACTGGCAAGCGGCACGCAACGAACTCAAAACATGCGCCACGTCCATACCCATCCTGTGAAAGGAAGACCATGAAAATCCTGCACACCATGCTGCGCGTCGGCGATCTCGACCGCTCGCTCAAGTTTTATACCGAAGTACTGGGCATGCGCCTGCTGCGCCGTGCCGACTTTCCCGCCGGGAAGTTCACCCTCGCCTTTGTCGGCTTCCAGGATGAAAGCGAAGGCGCAGTCATCGAACTGACGCATAACTGGGAAACCGACCATTACGACCTCGGCGCCGGCTACGGCCACATCGCCCTCGCCGTACCGGATGCCTACGCCGCCTGCGATGCCATTCGCCAGCGCGGTGGCAATGTCGTCCGCGAAGCCGGACCAATGAAAGGCGGCACGACTGTTATCGCCTTTGTCGAAGATCCGGATGGTTACAAGATCGAATTGATCGAAAAGAAGGACTGAAAAAAACATGGCCGGATAAATCCGGCCATGTTTTTTTCCTACAGTACAACAGCGATTATTCGTTGATCGCCTGCTCAACTGCCAGATGGTTGTGCCGAACGGTGATTTCCTCGTCACATAGATGCACTTCCTTCAACACACCGGATTGCATCATCTGTTGCGTTCCCTCCAGTGTGCTGTAGTCTTCGCGGATCACATCGCGCATGTGTGACAGACCATATTCCTGGCTGATGATGTCGCCCGCCGTTTCAGGCTTGTAGAGGAACTGGCGCATCTCAAAATGTGTCTTGTCCGCCGCCAGTGGCCAGTACAGCATCATCCCGTACCAGCCATTGGCAGTGACCAGTTCAAAGTTAGGGAACAGAACGGTGAGGTCAAATACCCATAATGGATTTTTCTCGGGATTCACCCCGGGTGGCAGCGAGTCCGTTGTCGCCGAAGTCGCCGGATACAGCGGCGTCTTCGCATAGCTGCCAGCCATGCCCTCGACTGTCACCGGCCGGTATTCCGGGTTTCCATACACACTCATCGCACGGTGCTTGTCAAAAATCCGCACATCATTGAGCAGGCAGTTCGGGTTGTCCTTGCCAGCCACGGAATCGCGCAAGGACTTGGCATGCAAGGTCGGGGCGTGATAACCCTCGGTCTGCGAATCGAGCACCAGCTTCCAGTTGGCGTTGATATCCACCTCCCATTCGCCACGCATTTCCATGTTGTCAAAATAGCCGTCAAACTTGTCCGCCAATTCACCCAGTGATTCGCGCAGGCCTTGTTTCGGCTTGGCCGCCACGTTGATGAAGATGAAGCCATTCCACACGTCCGCATGCACGGTGGGCAGCCCCAGCTTTTCTTTCTTGAAATCCGGGAACAGGTTTTCGTTCGAGGAGTGGATCAGCTTGCCATCCAGGCCAAAGGCCCAGCCGTGAAACTGGCAGGTAAAGGCTTTGACCTTGCCGGCGCCGGGTTTCATGATCTTGTTCAGCCGGTGCGTGCAGATGTTATGGAACGCATTGACCTTGTTGTCTTTGCCGCGCGTCACGATGATCGACGTATCCAGTATGGCGATGTCTTTGACAAAATAGCTGCCGACTTCCGGCAAATCCTCGATGCGGCCTACGCACAACCAGGAGCGCTTGAACAGCAATTCCTTTTCTTTGGCAAAGTACTCGGGCGAGATACAGTCTTCCGTTGATAAGGGCTGCGTGCCCATGCCATACCGATTCTCATACTTCATCGTCACTTTCATGTCCATGATCGCTTCTCCTGTGTTTTTTAACTAACTCATTTATGAATCAAAGATGAATCTTGACGCGATCCGCATCAAAAGCGTAATTATCCGGCGCCTGCCACAGCTCCACGCTACGCGAGACTTCTACCAACGACTGCGCCATCGCCAGCAAGCGCTTGTCCGCTGGCTCCAGGTTTGCCAGTGGTTTGCTGTTCAGGTAAGCCATCGCCTTGTCCAGGCGGGGAACCATTGCGTTATAGAACGCAGTGATTTTTTCCATGGAACTATTCACCCGCTTATTGAAGCGTTCCGCCCGGTGTTCCAGCGACCACTCGGAAAAAGCTTCCAGATCACGGAATTCCGCTGGTAATGTTGATGCCTCCATAATTTCTTCCTCTTTTTATAAAATTTGGCTTACCGGCTAAGGCAAGAGTTTTCTTTTTCTCTATCGTGCTCCATAGTCGCTTGATATGCTGGCAATTTCTAGCGTTCCAACCATACAGCACAGCTATCCGTACGCTACACAGTATCGACTAGCATGTCAAGAATCAGCCCAAGGCAATCGCATGAACGTTACCGCAATCCGAACAATTCAGCGCAAACGCGTATTTCAGCAGTCAACGACATTGGCATTCATGCGGTTACCCTGAGCATGAGCCTTGTCCATGCATATGCGCTGGTAGATAGTGTTCATCTGGTTTGTCACACATTAGCGAAACAGCATGGCGAATGGCGATAAATTTGAAAGGATTGATAGCTTCATGGCCTCAATCGTTTCATCATATTCGTGGTGCCGGGAGGGGGACTCGAACCCCCACACTATCACTAGCGGCGGATTTTGAATCCGCTGCGTCTACCGATTCCGCCATCCCGGCATGCACTATGGCCTATCAAACAGTACCAATTTTTAAGCCCCGCATTATATCCTTCAAAGCAGTCCTCTCGACAATGGTTAGCGTACTGCATCAACAAACTGAAAGAAAAAAGTCGGCGCTGGTGGCACGGCGGTGGCTGAACTAACAGTACCCAACCGCGCCGCCTCCTCAGCGGATACGCGAGCGTCGCGCCTCCATGCAATCCATGAGTTGAGCACTTACGCTGCGCAGGCGCTGGTTAAGCAACATCAATAATTCCATCAACAGCTTGACGCCCAACCGCGGCTGTTCGCTGATCAATCGTGACAGGCTGTGACGGTCAAGCACTGCAAATTCGAGCACTGTAAGCGTCACACAACTGGCAAAGCGCGGCTCGCCATCTATCAGCGACATCTCACCCAGCGTCTTGCCTGGTCCGACGGTGCTGATGACTTGCGGTTGGCCGCGCACATCCTGCTTGGTGATTTCAACGCTGCCCTCAAGAATCAGGAACATGAAGTCACCGGCCTCACCTTCGCGGATGATTTCGCTGCCTGGTGGCGCGCGAAAGCATTGCATGTAGCTGGCCAAACCTGCAATTTCAGCAGCATCAAAATCTTCAAATAGATGGATGACACCGAGCGTTTCCTGCATACGGCTAACGAATGACACGGCATCGCCTAGCGGTTCAAAGTGCGATATGAAATCGAAGGTACTCATTGGTTCATTGCAACGCAAACCAAATGGGCAGCATCAAGGCTGCCCATCCATCCATAGAAACTGCGCCTGATCACGCCACCAGTGGCACAATCAGCAGCGCCACGATGTTGATGATCTTGATCAGTGGATTGACCGCCGGTCCCGCCGTATCCTTGTAGGGGTCGCCCACGGTATCACCGGTCACGGCGGCCTTATGCGCTTCCGAACCCTTGCCGCCAAAATGGCCATCTTCAATGTACTTCTTGGCGTTATCCCAGGCGCCGCCGCCGGTGGTCATTGAGATGGCCACGAAGATACCGGTGACGATGGTGCCGACAATCACCCCCCCCAGAGCCTTGGGGCCGAGGGTGAAACCGACGATGACCGGCACAAGGATCGGGA
>JBAQUE010000304.1:0-7113 GCA_049297315.1 Rugosibacter sp. | reverse complement strand
AGCGGGTGGCAAGAGGGATGGTGGTTGTTTTGGCCTGCGCATCGCGCGATGAATCGCGCTCCTACAAGGGGGGTGGGGTTCATGCCAGGCGCTGGATGGTGGCGGTGGGGGCCAGGTTGCACAGGCCGTCCCAGCTGATGCCGTAGGGGTTGCGCACGATGCTGAAGGCGCAGGCGTCGTGCGCGCGGGCGAGCGAGGCGCGCACGCCGCCGCCGGGGATGCCTTCTGCGGCGATGCCGGCGGTGATGGTGTAGTCGCCGGGGGCGAGGGTGGCGTTGAATTGGAAGTCGACTTGCACGGTTTGCCCGGCGGCGACTGCGCCGATGGCTTGGCCCATGCCGTGGGTGTGGGTCATGAAGACGGCTTCGCCGCGCGGGTTGCGGATTTGAAAGCCGATGTGCGGGTCGGCCAGGGCGGCGTTAAAGGTGGCGGTGACGCGGATGATGGCGGGGCTGTCGCCGACGATGCTGTGGGCGGGGATGGCTTGGCCGCTGGCGTTTGGGGTGAGCAGCGTGACGGCGCGGATTTGGGCTTCTGCGGCGTGGTAGGAGCCGATGGCGGGGGCGCCGCCCGGGACCGGTTCGGTGCGGGGCTGGACGATGGCGGCGGCGGGCTGGGCGCTGATGCGCTGGGCGGCCATGGCGTTATACAGGTCGATGGCGGCGCGGGGCTGGCCGTCGAGCACGATGCGGCCGCCGTCAATGAGAACGACGCGGTCGCACAGGGCGTAGACGGTGGACATGGCGTGGGAGACGAAGAGCAGCGTGGTGCCTTGGTCGCGGAACTGGCGGATGCGGGTGAAGCATTTTTGCTGGAAGAAGACGTCGCCGACGGCGAGGGCTTCGTCCACGATGAGGATGTCGGGGCGCACGGCGGTGGCGACGCTGAAGGCGAGGCGGACTTGCATGCCGCTGGAATAGGTGCGCACGGGTTGGTCGATGTAGTCGCCGATGTCGGCGAAAGCTTCTATTTCAGCCATGTGCCGGTTGATTTCGGCGGTGTTCATGCCGGCGAGCTGGCCGGAGAGGTGGATGTTCTGGCGGCCGGTGAATTCGGGGTGGAAGCCGATGCCGAGTTCGAGCAGGGCGGCGATGCGGCCGGTGGCGGTGACGCTGCCGGTGGTGGGGCGCGTGGTGCCGGTGATGATCTTGAGCAGGGTGCTTTTGCCTGCGCCGTTGGCGCCGATGATGCCGACGGCTTCGCCAGGGGCGATGGTGAGGGTGGCTTCGCGCAGGACCCAGCGCAGTTAGTGGCGCGGGCCCAGCCCCAGCCATTCGGCCAGGCGGCCGGATTTTTTGGCGTAGCGCTTGTAGGCCTTGCCGATGTTATTGATGTGCAGGGCGTTCATGCGCGGGGTGGCCCGGGCTGGATGAAAAAAGTCGGCGCTGGCGGGACGGCGGTGAGGGTGGTGTTGGCTTTTGTGGGCGCGCGGTTTGTCGCGCGGGGGGGGATGTGCCGACGGGGGGTGGTGGGTTGTCTTCCGCATCGCCCGATGAATCGGGCTCCTACAGGGGTGTGGTGGGTTGTTCTTCGCATTGCCCGATGAATCGGGCTCCTGCAGGGGGTGGTGGTGGGTTGTTCTCCGCATCGCCCGATGAATCGGGCTCCTACAAAGGCAAATACCCCCCACCCGTAGGAGCCCGATTTATCGGGCGATGGGGTTTGGGTGGGGGCGGCCATTAGAGTTCGTCCACGATTTCGCCGCTTAAGCGGGCGAAGGCTTGCATGGCGAGCGCGAGTAGCGCGGTGGAGAGCAGCGCCGGCCAGATCAGGCTGGGCCAGTCGGGCCAGCGGGCGTCGAGGAATATGCCTTGCAGGGCGGTGATGAGGGGCCACATGGGGTTGGCTTGCATGATGCGGGTGATGCCTTCGGGCAGGGTTTTGCTGACATAGACCACGGGGGTGAGCCAGAACCAGAACTGGAGGACGACGCCGAGGGTTTGCTCGACGTCGCGGTAAAAGACGTTGATGGCGCCGCAGAGGATGCCAAGGCCAAGGGTGAAGCCGATGAGGATGAGCAGCACGGGCAAGGCGGCGAACGCTACCCAGCCGGGGAAGTTGCCAGTGAGGATGAGAAAGGCCAGGAATGCGCTCATGACGATGGCGTAATTGATGAGGCTGGAGATGAGGACGATGGCCGGCAGGGCGAGCTTGGGCAGGCTGACTTTCTTGAGCAGGTTGGCGTTGTGCACAAAGACGCTGACCGAGCGGCTGAGCAGTTCGGAGAACAGGCTCCAGGCGAGCAGGCCGGCGCAGAGGTAGATGCTGTAGGCCCACGGCGAGGTGTGCCCGGGCAGGCCGGCTTTCATGATGCGCGAGAAAACCACGGTGTACACGGTGAGCATGGCGAGCGGCTGGATGATGGCCCACAGCCAGCCAAACTGGGTGCCCAGGTAGCGGGCGTGGAAGTCGCGCTTGACGCTGGCGGCGATAAAGCCGCGGCAGGCCCAGGTTTCACGCAGCAGGCGCAGGGGCAGCCGGGGGATCATGTGTCCAGGTCCGTGGGGAGGTCATTGCGGCGGCCTGCGATAAGACCGCGCAGGCGGCGGGAGAGCAGGCCGGCGTCGCGGCTGGCGGCGAATTTTGTGGCGCGTGCGCTGGCCGCTGCGCGGTTGCCGGGCTGGTCGAATCCGGCCAGCAGTTGGGTGATGCCGCTGGCGATGCTGGCCGGGTCGGCGCCCGGCAGGACGGCTACGGCGGCGGCGGCATCGTGAAAAATCGGCTGTGGCGTGACGGCGACGGGACAGCCGGCGGCGAGCGCCATGCGCACGGCGGCGGAGGAGGATTCTTCGCTTTGCTGGTAGGGGAAGACGACGAGGTCGGCGAGCTTGAGCAGGGCGAGGGATTCTTCTTCGGGCAGGAAATCGGTTTGCAGGGTGACGTGAGGGGTCAGGCCAAGGGTCTTGATGCGCTGGATGAGACTGTGATGTTCTTTTTTCGAGCGTTCCGGCGAGTAAAGGGCGTTGACCATCAGCAGATGGAGTTGCGGGCGGGCGGCGAGCAGCGCGGGCATGGCGTCGATGAGTTGCATGAGGCCTTTGTGCGGCATTAAAAAGCCGTAGCTGGCGATGATCTGGCGCCCTTGCAGGCCGAGCCGCTGGCGGCGGCCTTGCAGCACCGCAGCGGTGGGCGGCTGGACGGGATAGACGGCCAGGGGAAAGAGCATGAGGTTGCCGGTGTAGCCCATGCGTTGCAGGCGCTGCAGGTCGTCCAGCGTATGCACGAGCAGGCGTTCGGCGCTGGCGAGCGCTGCGCGGATGGCGGCGGTGGCGAATTCGGGCGGCGCGCTGCGGGTGTTGTGGAAGTCAATGTAGACCTTGATGCCGGCAGCTTGCATGGCGTTAAGCAGGCCGGCCAGGGCGTCCAGGCTGAAGAATTCCCAGTTGAACTGGATGACCAGGGCGTCGAGCCGGCGCGCGGCGGCGTCGGCGATGAGCTGGTCGAGGCGCGCGCTCTGCATGGCCCAGTTGCGGGTGAGCTGGGGCGGGTCATCGGTTTCGGTGATTTCGCCACTGGGGGCGAAGATGTGCAGGTCATCATTGATGAAACCGCTGATCAGGTGTTGCGAGTAGGCGGCGATGCCGCAGCGGCTGCCCCAGGTGCTGACCCAGCCGATGCGCAGGCCGGGGGCGAGGCCGGGTAGCGCGTCGAGGGCTTTGAGTGCTTGCCGGGTGCGTTCGGCGACCTTGCGCCAGGTGTAGCGGGCGAGGACTTCTTGCCGGGCGCGGGCGGTTTTGTCGGCGCTGGCGGGACGGCGTGAAGCGCCCTGCAGGGCGCGCACGTCTTGCAGGATGGCGGCGAGGTGCTGGCGATCCGGTTCGGCCCACAGGGAATCGTCCAGCTCGAGGTGGGTTTGCGTGGGTTGCAGGGTGTAGTCGATCAGCCAGCAGTTATCGGCATGGCAGAAATCGCGGTGGCCGCCCCAGCCGGTGACGATGACGGGCAGCCCGTAAATCATGGCTTCGGCAATCGGCAGGCCGAAGCCTTCGCCGCGGCTGGGGGCGACGAGGGCATGGCATTGGCGGTAGAGGCTGGCGATCTGTCCGGGCGTCCAGTCTTCTTCGATGATGTCGACGCGGGGGAAGCCGGGGTTTTCCTGGCGCAGTCGTGCGAGCTGGGCGCGCACGTCGTTGTGCGGGTTGGGGAAGGTCTTGATGATCAGGGCGACGTCGTCGCGGCCGGTGAAGGCGTCGCCATAGGCTTTGAGCAGGACGTCAGCGCCTTTGCGCGGGAAGCAGGAAGAGATGTGCAGGAAGCGGAAGCGCGCGGCGGGCAGCGGGCGCGGCAAGGGTTCATTTGGCAAGTCGACGAGGTGGTCTATGCCATTGCCAACTACGGCGATGGGCGTGCTGACGCCGGCATCGCGCAGGAAGCGGGCGGTCTGGGTGGAGACGACGGTGATGAGGTCAAGGGTGTAGTTGAAGCCGGTGGCGAACGCGGGGGGGAAGGCGGTTTCTTCCCAGGCATAGGAGGCGAGTACGCGGCGGCGGCCACGCATGTCGCGCACCACGGGCGGCCAGGCGTTGCGCAGGGAGACGGCCGGGGGTTGCGGCTGGTTGCCGGATATCCACATGGCCTTGATGCGCTCCGGGTCTTCGACGTTATGCCAGGCGGGCTGGGGGTTGTCGCCCTGTTCGTAGGTGTAGAGGGCGACGTTTTCGCCGAGGTCTTGCAGGGCCATGGCGAGCTGGCGATTGACGATGGCCAGGCTGTAGCTGGAGTCGAACACGCCTTCGATGCGCAGCATGGGGCGGTCTGCGGCGGCTGACGGCGTGTCGCCCATGGTGGCATCAATATCCAGCCCGGCCAGCCAGGCGGCGAGGGCCTGGCGCTGGGCGGCGGGGGTGTAGAGGCTGCGCAGGGCATGCTGGGCGTCGAGCACTTTGCGCCGCACGCCGGGCTCGGTGGCGAGCAAGAGCAGCAGGCCAGCCAGTTGTTGCGGGCTGGCGCCCTGCGCTGCCAGGCCGAGGTTTTGTTCGGCGATGGGGTGGTCTGGCGGCGTGCGCATCGCCCGATGAATCGGGCTCCTACAGGTTGAGGGGGCGGTGGGGGTGGGGGTTATCGCCCGATGCATCGGGCTCCTACAGGTGGTGTTGGGTGCGGTGTAGGAGCCCGATTCATCGGGCGATGGGGTGTGGCAGGCAGCGGGCAGTTGCACCAGCGCCGGAACACCCGCAAAAACGGCGGCCAGCAAATTTTGCTGCGGCCACAGGCCGGATACGAGGGCGGCATCGGCGGCCAGTAACTGGCGGGCGAAGTTGGTGTCGCGCACGGAGCAGCAGGCAATGCCGGCCTCCGCCAGCACGGGACGGCAAGTTTCCAGCGCGGCAAGGTCGGGGGCAACGACAACCAGTTGCACGCGATAGGGCGCAAGCGCCACCAGATGCGTGTGCATCGTGATCAGGCAGCCTGTTTCATCGGCGTCGAGCGCCGCAGCGAAGACGAAAAAGCTGAGGCCCGACGGGTCGGCCCGGCAGTCGAGCGCGCTGCCGGCCTGGCTGAACAGGTTTTCGCCGGTGAAGACTTGCGGCGGCTGGCGGGCGGCGCCATCGATGGCGTCCGCATCGGTTGCCGGGGCGAGGCTGACGCCGAGTTCATCCAGGCGTTGTTCCAGCGCCTGGGCATAGCGCGATAGTTCGCTGCCGGGTTCAGTTTTCGGCCAATTCAGGCGCAGCTTCTTGGGCATAGGGTTTGCGGGCGACCAGGGCGTAGTCCTGGGCGCTGAATAAAAGTTTTTCGAGATGGCGGGCGGCGTCACTGGGGTCATTCAGGCGCTGGGTATCGCTCCACGGGTTGCTGCGTTCGATAGAGATATCAATGAAGCCGAAATAGGCCGCGCTATGCGCCAGCAGCGGCGCGGGTATCGGCCGCACATGCGTCGGGTCGAGCCAGAAGCTGTAGGCGGCGACTTGCAGGTTTTCGGGGTTCGGGGTTTCGAGCAGCAACACGCCACCCGGACGGAGCACGCGCCAGGCTTGCTGGAAGAGTTCGAGCAGGGTGTTTTGGGGCAGGTGTTCGACGACCTGGAAGGCGGTGATGGCGCCGATGCTCTCGGCATCCGTGGTGCGCAGGAAGGTGATCAGGTCGGCTTCAACCACTTGCAGACCCTGTTGCCGCGCTTCATCAAGCATTGCCGCGTTGTTGTCGACGCCGAGCGCAGCCATCTGATGGCGCGCCAGCAGCCGCAGCCATTCGCCACGCCCGCAGCCGAGATCCAGCACCGGCCATTCCGCCTGGCCGACCTGGGCGCAATCAAGATGCGGCAGATAATGGTCGAGGCGTGCTTCGATGTCGGCTACCTCGCCGCGGCATTGGTTTTCCAGCGCCAGGTACCATGCCGCAAACAGGCTTGATTCAGGTTGCGCCGCGCCGCTGTGCAACTGCAACCGGCTGATGGTTTGCGCCAACTGTATTTGCGCATCCTGGCGCAAGCGGACTTCATGGGCTAGCTGCCCTTCAATCTGGCGGATGCGTTCCTGGTGACGCATGTACATGGCTTCCGCCCGGTCCAATCCGGCCAGGGTGTGCTGGCGGAATGCACGCAGGGTGAGCTTGCCCCAGGCATGCCAGGCAAGCGGACCAAGCACCGGGGTGCGCCGCACCAGCCAGCGCATGGACCAGCCGGATAATCTCCACGCCGAGGCAAGGTTGCGCAAGCGGCGCAGCCATGGCCAACGCCCGATACGCTTGCGCATGGCGGATGATGGGGGAACAACGGCTGAGTATTGACTTTCCGGTGTGTACTTGAGGCCTTGGTCAAGTAACGAGTCGAGGCGTTTTTTGAGTAGATCGACATCCAGGCCGTCTGTGTGCAGTTGTAACATGGGCGCAATTATATCTGTAGTCCCTGCGCCAACAGGCTGTTGAAAGCCGTGCGAAGGGTGGTCGAGCTTGGCGGTTTGTGGCTCGCCGCTGATTGTATGTGAATTTTTTCTTGCGCTGGATTCATGCTTTCGTGGGCGTTCAATCGCGCTCCCAAACCCCTGGGTAAGCGCTCGATTCATCGGACGATTAGGGATAATGGCGCCATGGGTGATTGCGGCGCAGGTTATCGCCCGATGAATCGCGGCCCTTACCGGGAATTGCCTTGTAGGAGCCCGATTCATCGGGCGA
>JBAQUE010000303.1:0-4451 GCA_049297315.1 Rugosibacter sp. | reverse complement strand
GTGTAAGCCCGGTCGGATCTTCAAAGCGGGTGTCGGCGAGACCCAACATCTGCGCCTTGGCGTTCATTGCGGAAACAAAAGCCTTTTGGCCACCGGGGTAATGGCGCGACAGGGATGATGCGGCACGGTTTTCCGAAGACATCAATGCCAACCGCAGCATCTCTTCGCGGGTCAGCTGGGTACCTACCCTGAGCCGGGAATGCGTTCCCTTCAAGGCATCCACATCTTCATCGCCAATCGCCAGGGTTTCCTGGAGATCCGGCTTGGCATCCAGCACGACCATGGCAGTCATCAGCTTGGTAATGGAAGCGATCGGCAACACGGCATTGGAATTTTTTTCATAGAGCACAACGCCTGTGCTCTGATCCTGCACCAGCACAGCCGAGGAATATAGCGCCAGTGACGATACGCCATCCGCTACTCGACGATGGCCCGGCTTGGCGTATTTGACAGGCTTGGTATGCTTGCTCACGCGCACCTTCTTTTTACTGGCGGCGCTGGCATCCACCGGCATCAGTCCTGCGCCGACCATGGCTGCGGCAAGCAGCATCAGTAGCGTTTTCTTCATTGACCTGCTCCTTCCGCCAAGTACTTCAGTGTGCGAATGATAACAAAAAATCGTCTTTTGGATTAACTGGTTAAAGAGGAAATATCAACTTAAATCTTGCCTGACATCAAGAAACTTGAGCACTTCATCGCGCTGCGCCAAGGTATCGCGATAGCCAAGCTCAATCAAGGCGCAAGTATAAGGCCGTTCAAAAAGCAGGTAACTGATCAGCGCCCCGCCGTTACGATTCATTGCCCCGATACCACGCAATAGCATCCGTATCGGCCATGGCAGGGCCGACGCATGACGTGACGCAAGATGATCAAGACGCTCGGAAGGCGCATTAACCAGCACGTCGATTGGCCTTAACGCCATATTCTGTTCGCGGCGTACATCTTCCGGGATCAAGGATATCGTGTGATTGATGCGGATCAACCGCTCAATATCGCCCGACATGCTATCCAGAAAAATACTGGACAACGCATGGCCGGCTATCTGTGCCAACGAGGGGTAGGTCTCCGTGCGCGGGCGGGAATTTTCCTCATGCATACGGCCGGCGCCAATAACCAGCACCTTGTCTGCCCCGAGATGAATGGCCGGCGCAATAGGCGCTGTCTGCCGCATCGAGCCATCACCAAACCACTCGCGGTTGACTTTCACCGCCGGGAAAATAAATGGAATCGCGCTGGAGGCCATCAAGTGCCCGCGATCAAGTTTGACGTGGGAGCCAACACGCTGACTACGTTGCCAGGGTTCGAGGTCCGCGCGTCCCTGGAAAAAAGTGACGCTCTGCCCGCTCGAATAACCTGAGCAGGTGATGCTGACCGAATGTAGAGCCTGGTTTTCAATGGCCTGCTCGATACGGCTGAAATCCAGATGATCCGCGAGCAGATCGCACAAGGGCGAATTGTCCAGAAAAGAGCGGGGTGCATGATGCGTTACCCAGCCAAACATCAGCGCACTCAGCCAACGCGCACCTGAAGCAACAACCCCCGGCAAGTCTGTGCGATAAACCTGATGGGCATGGAAGTTTTCCCACACGCGACACAGGCGCTCTACCCCGGCACCGAAATTTTCCGCCCAGATAGCCAGCGCGGCAGCATTGATGGCGCCGGCAGATGTCCCGCACAGAATCTGGAAGGGATTGCGCCCCGGCTCCGGTAGCAGTTCGCGCACGGCTTTGAGCACACCCACCTGGTAAGCGGCACGCGCACCACCGCCCGTCAGGATCAATGCAATCGTGGGTTGTTTTGTCATGTCATTTTTATAGCTGCAGGGGCAATCCAGCATTCTGGTTAATTGATCTGCCGTGTCGCCAACGCCGACTTTTTGCAATATAACAGGAGAAAATCCGCAGAGTCAGAGTTATGGCGCCCAATGCAAGTGCAGCACACGATATGCGATAATAGCGGCAAATAATTTATTTCCGCATGCGGCCAAATGGGCGCCCATCAAGCACATCCCACCTGGATGGTCGGTAGCCTGTTGATCACTTACCTCTGATCCCCTGACCGTCCGGCGTAAATCACGTATTCAATCTGGAGACCACTTGCCTTATGAATCATCCCAATTTGGCTCATGCCCCTGGCTACATCAAGCACGCCCGTCTCATTGACTGGGTTACCGAAATCGCTGCACTGACCGAACCAGACGATGTTGTCTGGTGCGACGGATCTCAAGCGGAGGCTGACACGCTCTTCGCGCAAATGATAGAAGCCGGCAGCATAATCCGGCTGAACCCTGTCAAGCGGCCAAACTCCTACCTCGCGCTCTCCGACCCATCGGATGTCGCGCGCGTCGAAGACCGCACCTACGTCTGCACGACGGATCCCGAAGATGCCGGCCCCAATAACAACTGGGAAGACCCGGCGAAAATGAAATCCACCCTGCGCGGCTTGTTCCAGGGCTGCATGCGGGGGCGCACGATGTATGTCATCCCGTTCTCGATGGGCCCGGTCGGCTCACCCATCGCGCATATCGGGGTCGAACTTTCCGACAGTCCGTATGTCGTGGTGAACATGCGCATCATGACCCGCATGGGCCGCGCCGTCATTGACCAGTTAGGCGCCGATGGCGAGTTCGTCCCCTGTTTGCATAGTGTTGGCCATCCGCTCGCGGCGGGTGAAAAGGACGTGAAATGGCCCTGCAACAAGACCAAATATATCTGCCATTTCCCTGAAACCCGCGAAATCTGGTCGTTTGGTTCCGGTTATGGCGGCAATGCGCTGCTGGGCAAAAAATGCTTCGCCTTGCGTATCGCCTCCACCATGGCGCGTGACGAAGGATGGCTGGCGGAGCACATGCTGATCCTGGGCGTCGAATCGCCCCAGGGCGAAAAATCCTACGTTGCTGCGGCATTCCCCTCCGCCTGTGGCAAGACGAATTTCGCCATGCTGATTCCGCCCCAAAGCCTTGGCGGCTGGAAGGTCACCACCGTAGGCGACGATATCGCCTGGATCAAGCCGGGCAAGGATGGGCGCTTGTACGCGATCAATCCTGAAGCCGGATTTTTCGGGGTCGCTCCTGGCACCTCCGAAAAAACCAATTTCAATGCGATGGCGACATTGAGAGAAAACATCATTTTCACCAACGTCGCCCTCACCGATGATGGCGATGTCTGGTGGGAAGGCATGAGCAAAGAGCCGCCTGCCCACTTGATCGACTGGCAAGGCAAAGACTGGACGCCGGAAGACGGCAAGGCCGGACGCAAGGCCGCACACCCCAATTCGCGCTTCACTGCGCCCGCCGCGCAATGCCCCTCGATTGATCCTGACTGGGAAAACCCGGCGGGTGTACCCATCTCGGCCTTTATCTTCGGTGGCCGCCGCGCCACTACCATACCCTTGGTATTCGAGGCCTTCAACTGGAACTACGGGGTCTATATGGCCGCCACACTAGGCTCGGAAACCACCGCAGCGGCCACCGGCGCACAAGGCGTTGTCCGTCGCGACCCGTTCGCCATGCTGCCATTCTGCGGTTACCACATGGGCGATTACTTCAATCACTGGCTGAAAATCGGCCACCAGATTGAGCACGCACCACATATTTTCACGGTCAATTGGTTCCGCCAGGATGCGGCAGGCAACTTCATGTGGCCAGGTTTTAGCGAGAACATGCGCGTGCTGAAATGGATTGTTGAGCGCTGCAAGGGCCGCGCCAGCGCAAAACAAACATCGCTCGGCTGGGTTCCCCGCTTCGAAGACCTCGACTGGAGCGGAAACAGCGACATAACGCGAACAGAATTCGAGCAACTCGTCGCCATCGACACCACTGTCTGGCGCGAAGAACTCCAACTACATGCTGAATGGTTTGACAAGCTCAAAACACGCCTGCCCAGGCAACTGACTTTGAAGCGGGACTTATTTGAGATCGCCCTCACTGACTAACCCCAACCCAATCAGTATCTGCATCGCAAAAGATTATAATCAATACTGGAAACGCTATATGCATTGCTATTAGTCATTCCTTGCTTCCATTTGTTATTAAACGTTAAGCGGGAGCAGATTCAAGCAGCCCCATACAATAAACCTATAAATCCACCAACAGTAACATTTAAGGAGAAGCACCATGAACGCACCGGAGAATCGCAGTTTGAAGAACAAGGGACCTGGTCTGGGGCCTTTGCCGATCGATCACTTTTTCACCCCCGAGTACTACGCACTGGAAAAAGAACATATTTTCAAGAAAAGCTGGTTGCGCATTGGCGTCGCGGCAAAGATTCCCAATGTCGGCGACTATTTCGTCAAGGAACTTGAATCCTGTGACACATCCTTGATTGTGGTGCGTGGCCGCGACCAGAAAATCCGCGCCTTCCACAACATGTGCTCCCACCGCAGCAACCGCGTGGCCTATGAAACGTCAGGCAACACCGCGACATTCAAATGCAGCTTCCACAGCTGGGCCT
>JBAQUE010000302.1:0-9675 GCA_049297315.1 Rugosibacter sp. | reverse complement strand
ACCCAGGGTATTGAGTCCGAACAGCGGATTGGAGCCCGGGATCAGGTCAAGCGCAGAAACCGCGAGGCGCGGAATCAAGTCCCAGTTCACGGTGTCGCCGAAAGGCTCGTTGATGCGTACGCCATCCTGGTAGATCGACAAGCCCTGCGGCGCGCCCAGCAACGGGCTGGCGGTAAAGCCACGGTAATTCACCTCGGCCTGAAACGGGTTGCCCTGGGTCTCATTCACGCTGACGCCGGTCAACTGGCTGTTCATCAAATCGGGCAGCGCAGTAGCGCTATGGTGGTCGTGCAGCATGTGGTTGCTGATTGACTGCACATGGCTGGCGATTTCGCCGCGTGGCTGCGCCAGTCCTTTGACCGGAGTCACGCCAGCCACTTCAATCACCGGCAGTTCCGCCATGTCCGGCAGATCGTCTGTGGCACAAGCCAACACGGGATAGAAAAATGTCGCCAGAAGCAGGGGCGATACGCCGGATATGCAGCTTGCACGCGCCATGAAAAACCGGACTCCCCTGTGTTTTATTTTTTTGAACCGGGGCATTATTGCATCTATTGCTGTCCGGGCCGGACGTCGCGCCGTCGAACCAGCGCCGACTTTCCCTTGTGTTTTGCGCTGGCGTGGCGCACAAGCGCAAAACAGCGATAATCTATGCAGGCTTTTTGACCCTTGATGGTTTTTTGGGCAAGCCATAATTACCTGAACCGGATCCACGGTAAACCGCCTGCAATCTGCTCCCAAGCCTATGGACACGACATCACCCATGACCGCTACACCCCTGCCGGAAAAAATTGCTTCGTTGGTGCAGGAGGCGCGCTGGTTGCTGGTCGGCGTTTGCGGGGTTTTTCTGGCCATGGTGCTGGGTGGATTCAACGCTGCCGATCCTGGCTGGTCGCATGCTGCCGGCGTCAATCACATCATGAATCCCGGTGGTCGCCTGGGTGCATGGCTGGCCGATCTATTGCTGTACCTGTTCGGTTTTTCGGCCTGGTGGTGGGTGGCCTTGCCATTTTTCCTGCTGGTTAGCGGTTACCCGCGCTTGAACCGCTTGCTCTCGGGAGAGGGCAAGCCACTGCATGACCGGCGTCCGGTGTGGATTGCGCTGGCCGGTTTTACGCTGATGCTGCTGGCCAGCACCGGCCTTGAGGCGACACGGTTCTGGAGCGCAAAAGTGACATTACCGCTGGCGCCGGGGGGCATGCTGGGTTTCGAGATTGGTCGTTTTGCTGTGCAATTCCTTGGATTTACCGGTGGCACACTGATTTTGCTGGTGCTGGCCATGGTCGGTTTCAGTTTATTCAGCGGCCTGTCCTGGCTGAGTGTGGCCGAGAAATTTGGCGCCTTGCTTGAAGCAGCCTGGACCGGTGGCCATGCGCTACGCGAAAGATGGCAAGACAGGCGCTATGGCCGCATCGTCGCCGACCAGCGTGAGGCGGTGGTGGAAACCGAGCGCCGCAAGATTGAAGAAAATCCGCCGCCGCCGATCAAGATTGAAACAGCCGGACTGGACGTGCCGCTGGCGCCCAAGGCGGTGGCGCGGGTCGAAAAAGAACGCCAGGCGCCGTTGTTTTTCGATGCCCCCGGCGGCGCCCTGCCACCGCTGCATCTACTGACCGAGCCAACACATAACCCGGCGGACCTGCCTTCTGCCGAGACGCTGGAATTCACCTCGCGGCTGATTGAACGCAAGCTGGCGGATTTCAACGTCACGGCCAAGGTCGTCTCGGCTTACCCCGGCCCGGTGGTCACGCGCTATGAAATCGAACCGGCCACCGGTGTCAAGGGCAGCCAGATCGTTGGCCTGGCCAAAGACCTGGCGCGCGCGCTGTCGCTGGTGTCGATCCGCGTGGTGGAAACCGTGCCCGGCAAATCCTGCATGGCGCTGGAACTACCCAACCCGAAGCGGCAGATTGTGCGCCTGTCCGAAATCATCGGTTCGCAGGCCTATCACGGCATGCATTCGCCGCTTTCCATCTCGCTGGGCAAGGACATCGGCGGCCAGCCGGTAGTGGCCGACCTGGCGAAAATGCCGCATTTGCTGGTGGCGGGTACCACCGGCTCGGGCAAGTCAGTCGGCGTGAATGCGATGATCCTGTCGCTGGTCTACAAATCGGGGCCGCAGGATGTGCGCCTGATCATGATCGACCCCAAGATGCTCGAGCTTTCCATTTACGAAGGCATTCCGCACCTGCTCGCGCCGGTGGTGACGGACATGACCAAGGCGGCCAATGCGCTGAACTGGTGTGTCGGTGAAATGGAGCGCCGCTACAAGCTGATGAGCCTGCTTGGCGTGCGCAATCTCGCCGGTTTCAACAGCAAGATCAATGACGCGGCGAAAAATGGCGAGAGCATTCCCGATCCCACCAGCCTGACGACGACGGAAGGCCCCGGCGTCGACACCGGCATCGCGCCGCCACCGCTGAGCACGCTGCCGCACATCGTCGTGGTGATTGATGAGCTGGCCGACCTGATGATGGTGGTCGGCAAAAAGGTTGAAGAGCTGATCGCGCGTCTGGCGCAAAAGGCGCGTGCGGCGGGCATCCATCTGATCCTGGCGACGCAGCGGCCGAGCGTGGATGTGATCACGGGGCTGATCAAGGCCAACATCCCGACGCGCATCGCCTTCCAGGTGTCGAGCAAGATCGATTCGCGCACCATCCTCGACCAGATGGGCGCCGAGGCGCTGCTGGGCCAGGGCGACATGCTTTATCTGCCGCCAGGCACCGGCTTGCCGGTGCGTGTGCATGGCGCGTTTGTGGATGACAATGAAGTGCATCGGGTGGTTGAACACTTGAAGAAAATCGGCCCACCGGAATATATCGACGCCATTCTTGCGGGGAGTGTTGGCGAAGAGCAAGAAGTCGGCGCTGGCGATACGGCGAACAGCAACGCCGAAGCCGACCCGATGTACGACCAGGCCGTCGAGATTGTGCTCAAAAACCGCCGCCCTTCCATCTCGCTCGTGCAGCGTCATTTGCGCATCGGCTATAACCGCGCCGCGCGCATGATCGAGGCGATGGAGCAAGCCGGGCTGGTCTCGCCGATGAACGCCGCCGGTGGCCGCGAAGTCATCGCGCCGGAGCGGTCTGAATAGCGCAGCAACATTTATTCACCAAGTTGCCGGCCGCAGCCAAAAGGCTTGGGCGATAATCGCTGCATGAAAAAAACTATCGCCATTTTTTGCGTGCTTTGCGGCGCCGGTTTTGCGGGCGCATCCATTGCCTCCGGCCTCGAACAGCTGAAGCAGTTTGTGGCGACAACGGCCAGCGCACAGGGCGCTTTCAGCCAGACGGTAATTGCCAAGTCGGGCCGCAAACCGCAACAGTCGAGCGGGGTTTTTGCGCTGCAACGCCCCGGTAAATTCCGCTGGTCTTACGAAAAACCCTATCCGCAACTGCTGGTCAGCGATGGTGCCCAACTGTGGAGTTTCGACCCTGAACTCAACCAGGTGGCGATCAAAAAAGTGGGCGCCGCCTTTGGTTCCAGCCCTGCCGCGCTGCTCGCCGGGCAAGACCTGGAAAAGTCTTTTGACCTCAATGACGCCGGTTCTGCGGAAGGCGTGGATTATGTCGAGGCGACACCCAAAACGGCGGACGCCAGCTTCGAGCGCGTCAGGATCGGCTTTGTGGCCAACCAGCCGGTGAGCATGGAAATCCACGACAGTTTTGGCCAGACCAGCCTGTTGCGCTTCACCCGGTTTGTGACGAATCCATCCCTGCCGGGCAGCCTGTTTCGTTTTACTCCGCCAGCGCGAGCCGATGTGATCAAAGAGTAATCCGTGCGCGGGATGTATCCGTCAGGCTTGATGTATTCGGCCAGCTCGCAAAAGTGGGCGCTAACGGCGAGCGCTGGACCTGCCACCGCCGGTCGTGCGAGCCCGTCTTGTTTTGGACTGGTTCTGCGCCCCCAGCAGGTAGCGGATACGCTCCATCCACGGCTCGGTATGGCGGCGGATCTCCGCATCATCCTTCAGGATTTGCTGAATCAGCCCATGTTTGTGGAGTAACTCGGGGGTGCTGAGGGAAAACTTTTCCCCACCTGCGGTCAGTTCGTCACGCAACGACGCGACGCGCTGCTCCAGCTCAACCAGCGCCGTCCAGTCATTGGCCTGGGCGGCACTGACCATGCGTTGCGACAGGGCGCAGATTTCTTCGTAAAGTTCGATTTGATTAGGCATGGACAAATGGTAGCCACAGCCCCCCGGCTTCGGTGCGGAAAACTGGAATATGATTCCTGGCCTGTTCCGGGCAAGGCGACAAATAGGGAAATTTCATTGCCGCAGCACAGGATTCAAGGCCATCAGCCAGCGCTGATCTTTTTATAAAAGATTAATACTATCATTTGGTTACGAGTTTAATTACCGATGTTTTCCGCCCCCAAGAATCAGGGGTGCGACTGGGTGCGACTGCTGATTTCGGCATTTGTGAAGACAGAGGGGAGTTTTCCTGCTTTGCCGATGGATAGCTGCAAGAAACTTATGAAACAGCTTTCATTTTTATATCTAACCCCCATGAATTTATTGATAAATAATGAATCAAAGGTGTATTCGAAATGAGCAAGGCATTCATTACCGAAACGAACGGGGCGGACGAAGCCGATGCCGAAGAGGGTGCCGAACTCTCAATACCGGCGGGCGTGCGGAATTACATGACGGTGCGCGGCCATGCGGCATTGCGTAGCGAGTTTGAACACCTCGTCAAAGTCGAGCGGCCGAATCTGGTGCAGGTGGTGTCCTGGGCGGCGGGCAATGGCGACCGCTCGGAAAATGGCGATTACATCTATGGCAAAAAGCGTTTGCGCGAGATAGACCGGCGCATCCGTTTTTTGTCCAAGCGCCTGGAGTCTGCCGTCGTCGTCGACCCGGCAGCGCAGGGAAATTGCACGCAGGTATTTTTTGCGGCAACGGTGACGGTGTGTGATGCCGAAGGCAACGAAGCACGCTACCAGATCGTGGGCATCGACGAGGCGAACGCCAGCGAAGGCCGCATCAGCTGGATTTCCCCGCTGGCGCGCGCACTGCACAAGGCCAGCGCAGGCGACACGGTATGCTTCGAAAGTCCAGGCGGTATGCGTGAACTGGAGATCATCGAAATCCGCTACGAGTAACGGCCTGGCGCAATCGGCACACGCCGGATTGCGTGGTTGGTCCACAGCACCAGGCCAAACAGGATCATCGCCCCGGCCTGATGCGCGGCAGCCAGTGGTACAGGGACGCGCAGCAGCAAGGTGCTGATGCCAAGACTGACTTGCACCACTAGCCAGACCAGCAAAATGATGGCGGCATGACGCGCCTGCGGACAATCCTGGGCTACCCGCCAGACAAACCACGGGATGAGTGCCATCAACGCCCAGGCAATCAGGCGATGGTCGAACTGCACGGTGGCCATGTTGTTGAAGAAGTTGAGCCAGAATGGTTCAAGCAGGAAAATTTCCGGCGGCGCGAAATACCCGTGCATCAGCGGAAAGGTGTTGTAAGCGAGGCCGGCATGAATGCCGGCGACCAGCGCGCCGGAGAGCACCATGAGAAATACCAGTGCGATCAGCAAGCCGCCTAACTTCAAGGTTAAACGTGCTGTGACTGAAAAAGTCGGCGCTGGTGATACGGCGGCAACCCATTGGCGCGGCTGCAAAAGGCCCAGCGCTGTCCATAGCATCAGCCCGAAAATCAGGAAGGCCAGCCCCAGATGCGCCGCCAGCCGGTATTGCGAAACGCGCGGGTCATCCACCAGCCCGCTTTGCACCATGTACCAGCCCATCGCGCCTTGCAAGCCGCCGAGCAGGAAGAAACCGAGCACCTTCCACGCCAGCTTGCCGCGCAGTTGGCCGCGGATGAGAAACCACACGTAGGGCGCGAAAAACACCACGCCGATGAGCCGCCCGGACAGCCGGTGCGCCCATTCCCACCAGAAGATGAACTGGAATCCGGCCAGCGTCATGTCATGGTTGCGCAGGATGAATTCGGGTGTTTGCTGGTATTTGGCGAACAATTCCTGCCAGTGTCCGGCCGTCAATGGCGGCAGCGCGCCGAGCAGTGGTTGCCATTCGACGATGGACAAGCCGGCATGCGTCAGCCGCGTCACGCCGCCGATGACCAGCGTGGCGAACACCATCGCGCAGCAGGCAAACAACCAGTACGCCACGGCGCGGGGTGAGGATTCTGCGTTATACGTTTTCATCAAGCGGCCACGCTCCTGACTTGCCACCGGATTTTTCCAGCAGGCGGATGTCTTCAATCACCATGCCGCGATCCACAGCCTTGCACATGTCATAAATGGTCAGCAGTCCGGCCGCGGCGGCGGTGAAGGCTTCCATTTCCACGCCGGTGCGGCCGACCGTCTCGGCGATGACCTCGATGCTGATCCGGCTGTGCGCGGCATCCAGTGTGAACTCCGCCGTCACGCGCGTCAGCATGACCGGATGGCACAGCGGGATCAAATCAGGCGTGCGCTTGCTGCCCTGAATCGCGGCGATGCGCGCAATGCCCAGCACATCGCCTTTCTTGGCCGTGCCGCTCTTGATCAGGGCAAATGTCGCCGGCGCCATGCGGATGCTGCCGCGCACGCGGGCGATGCGACGGGTCTCGGTTTTGTCGCCGATATCGACCATGTGCGCCTGGCCGGTGGTATCGAAATGGCTTAATGCGTGTTCGGGGGGATTCATGCAATATCTTGTCACAACCTGTCACAACGAAGCCGCTATCATAGCGGGATGAATCTTCGTCCGCTTGCCCTTTGCCTGTTGCTGCCCTTTGTTTTACCCGCGCCATTGCTGGCCGAGGGCCTGCCTGACCTGGGTGATGTGGCGCAAGTTGACATGTCGCCGGCGATGGAACGGCGCATTGGCGAACAAGTCATGCGCGAAATCCGCGCTGATCCCGCCTGGCTGGGTGACCCGGAAGTCAATGCCTACCTCAACCGCCTCGGCAATGGCCTGGCAGCGCATATTGAAGGACCGAGCCAGAGCTTCGAATTGTTCGCCTTGCGCGACCCGACGCTGAATGCCTTCGCCATGCCAGGCGGGTTTATTGGCGTACATAGCGGATTGATTCTTGCCGCCGAATCCGAATCCGAGCTGGCCTCGGTGCTGGCGCACGAAATCTCCCATGTCACCCAGCACCACCAGGCGCGCATGATGAACAAGGCCGGGCAGGGGCAGATTGCGAGTATTGCCGCGCTGGTAGTGGCCATTCTCGCCGCACGCAGCAACCCGGACGTGGCCATGGGCGCGGCCGTAGCCGGCCAGGCCGCCAGCATCCAGAACCAGCTCAACTACTCGCGTGATTTTGAACGCGAAGCCGACCGCATCGGCCTCGGTTTATTGGAACGCTCAGGCTACGATGTGCGCGGCATGGAAAGTTTTTTTGGACGCCTGCAAAAGTACGGCCGGTTATACGATAGCAACGCACCAAGCTACTTGCGCACCCACCCATTGACCTCCGAACGGATTGCCGATATCGGCAACCGTATCCAGGGACGGCCATACAAACAAGTGCCGGATTCACTTGAGTTCCAGTTCGTCCGCGCCAAGCTGCGCGCCGGTGAGGGTGATGCGCGGGATGCGGTGACCTACTTCAAGACCCAGCTCAAGGAGCGCACATTTTCCGGTAACGAAGCGGCTGTTCACTATGGCCTGAGCCAAAGCTACGTGCGCGCCGGCAACATGGCGGCCGCCGAACAGGAACTGGCCGAAGTACGCCGGTTCAAGGTGGATTTGCCGATGGTCGCCACCCTGGCCGCCAACCTGCGCATGAAGCAGAACGATGCGCCTGGCGCGACAAAAATCCTCCGCGCGGCATACAGCCATAACCCGCAAGAGCGTGGCGTGGTGTACGCCTTGATCGATGCCCTGCTCGCCGTGCACCAGCCGCAGGAAGCCTTGAAAGTGGCCAGCGATGATCTGGTCGGCAATTCTTCAGATGCTACCGTTCATGCCTTGCAGGCCAAAACCTATGCCGCACTCGGACTGCGGCTGCAACAGCACCGGGCACAGGCCGAATCCTATGCCTTGAACGGACGGCTGGCCGACGCGATAGAGCAATTGCAGCTGGCGCAAAAAACCGGTGATGGCAGCTTTTATGAGCAATCGCAGGTGGATGCCCGGCTACGCCAGTTCCAGGAGCGCCTGGAAGAAGAAAAAAAGTTCATGAAGGGACAGAAATAAAACGTGGTTGAGACACCGGCTGCTGTATTTGTTGTTCAATGATCACAGAAGCGTTAAAACGCTCTTTTTACCGGGGAGGATGAAATATGGAAAACCTGACGGAAGCCGCAACCAGCAAATACACGCAGATCAAGGAGGGCCATCTCGACCTGAAGCTGCACTACAACGATGCAGGACAGGGCGAGACCGTCATCATGTTGCATGGTGGTGGTCCGGGCGCTGGCGGGTGGACCAATTTTTCGGGCAATATTGGCGCATTTGTGGCGGCCGGGTTTCGCGTTATTCTGCCCGATTTGCCAGGTTTCAACAAAACCGACCCGCTGGTGACGGGCGTATCGCGCGGCGTCATCAATGCACAGGCGGTCAAGGGTTTGATGGATGTGCTGGGCATCGAAAAGGCGCATTTGGTAGGCAATTCGATGGGCGGCCAGGCATCGTTGATGTTTGCGCTGGAATACCCGCAGCGTATCGGCAAACTGATATTGATGGGGCCGGGCGGCCTGGGCAAAAGCCTGTTCGTGCCGATGCCGCTGGAAGGCATCAAGCAGATGTTCGCGGTATATCGCAATCCATCAATGGAATCGCTGAAGCGCATGATGGATGTGTTTGTGTATGACCCGCGGGCGATTACTGAAGAACTGCTCCAGGGGCGCTTCGCCAACCTGATGCGCAACGATGGCGAGCATTTGAAGAATTTCATCAAGAGCCTGGAACTGAATCCTGCCGGACTCATGCAAGACCTCTCGCCCCGCCTGGGTGAAATCAAGGCGCCGACCTTGTGCACCTGGGGCCGTGACGACCGCTTCGTGCCGCTGGACAACGGGCTCAAGGTGGTATGGGGTGTCCCCGATGCCAGATTGCATGTGTTCAGCCAGTGCGGTCACTGGGCGCAGTTTGAACATGCCGATGAGTTCAACCGGCTGGTGCTCGACTTTATCCGGCACTGAAGTGGCGATTTTCATTGCCGGACCAGGCATTACTGGCTTGCTACAAGCAAGTGATTAGCGCTTGACTGTGGGGCGATTGTCTCCGATACTTTGATTTTCCGGAGAAGCGCTTGGCTTGTCCTGATGAAATACAAAAAATAGAGGGTTTCACGCAACACTGTTTCCCCATGCTTTCTGACGCCAGAAATAAAGTCGCCAACAAAACAACAATACTACTCAAGGAGAAGCACCATGAACGCACCGGAGAATCGCAGTTTGAAGAACAAGGGACCTGGCCTGGGGCCTTTGCCGATCGATCACTTTTTCACCCCCGAGTACTACGCGCTGGAAAAAGAACATATTTTCAAGAAAAGCTGGTTGCGCATTGGCGTCGCAGCAAAGATTCCCAATGTCGGCGACTATTTCGTCAAGGAGCTTGAATCCTGTGACACCTCGCTGATCGTGGTGCGTGGCCGCGACCAGAAAATCCGCGCCTTCCACAACATGTGCTCCCACCGCAGCAACCGCGTGGCCTATGAAACGTCAGGCAACACCGCGACATTCAAATGCAGCTTCCACAGCTGGGCCT
>JBAQUE010000301.1:0-4420 GCA_049297315.1 Rugosibacter sp. | reverse complement strand
GGCTCGTTCCCGAGCGACGAGGCACTGCTAAAACTCTTCTATCTGGCGCTGCAAAACATCAGCCGAAAATGGACCATGCCGATCCGGGATTGGAAAGCTGCGCTGACTCGCTTTACTATCCAGTTTGTAGAACGGATGACCAACCTTTAACAACAAACCCGTTTACACAAAATTCCGGACACCCTCAAGGGCAGCTTGCGCTATCGCATCGTTTATGCCTATGAACCCAAGTCTTTGCAATACCACGTCCTTGCCATTGTCCATCGAGACTTCGATTACAAAACAGATCATGAAATCACAAAACGCATTCTTAGAGCCTATAAATCACTTGGCCTCACAATCCACTAAGGTTGTCGAAGAAAGGCCTACCGGCACCACGGCGAGCAGAGTTATCTATGCCGAATTCTCGGTTTCGCCAAAACTGCCGACATTGTCCGGTTCCATGGACATCGACGACTTAGTCGCTGAATTGGAAAAAAATGCGGAAAGTGCGAAGGCGATTGCGCAGGGACGGCAGTGGGTTGCCAATTCTTTCTATGCTGATCGAACTTCTGTCGCGAGCCTTCGCCTTCAAAAAGGCTGGTCGCAAGCCGAATTGGCTCGGCGGGCGAATACGAGTCAGCCTTATATTGCTCGCCTTGAGCTTGGCCAGGTCGATCCACAAATCAGCACAGTAAAAAAACTGGCCAGAGCGCTTGGTGTCCCCCTGACTACTGTTGTGGAAGCGATTTCACCGGAGGATATGCAATGAAAAAAATGAATGCCGATCGCCTGATGTCAGCTATTTTTTGCGATGATATCCGGCATGAGATGGGCAATAAGTTGTCATTCATGGGCTGCTATCAGGGTGAGTTGCTTGTTCCATCCATGCCTTTCGCACTTTCAAAGTTGTGTGTCTACGCCTCTGCATTGACGCTGCCGAAAAAGCCATTCAAGTCTCTGGCCTTCCGGGTTGTGCAGGATGATGACATTGAGTTAGCAAGGCTGGATATTCCAGCGGATGTCCTTGAACAATCTGCCCATACTCAAGATGCTACCGCCACCCGTAAAACTGTCAGTGCCGCAATCGCGTTTTCACCCTTTTCCATCGAAAAGCCAACGTCACTTCGTTTGCTGGCTACAACGGAAGAAGGTGAAATCGTCGGCCCACGGTTATTGATCAAGATTGCGGTAGTACAAGAGTCGCCGTCAGCCTTGCCTGTTGATGCGCTGGCGGTAGATGCACCTGCACCCAAAAAACGCAAGTCACCAATGCAGAAAAAAGTAGCCTCATCAGGCAAGCCCCAACGACGCTCATAACTAAGGTGCTGGACGACACCCTCCCGCGTCAAAGCACCCTTGAATCGCCGTAAAACCCATTCATCGCCGTTCCGCCAGCGCCGACTATTTTCTCGACCTAATCCAACGCGACCCGCCCCATGCCCCTCTCCTGGAACGAAATCCGCTCGCGTGCTTTAAGCTTCTCAAAACACTGGGCGGACGCGGCCAATGAGGACGCGCAAGCCAAGCCTTTCCTGATTGCTTTTTTTGAAGTCTTTGGCATTACCGACAAGCGCTTTGCCAGCTTTGAGCACGCCGCGCAAAAGTACGATGGCAGCCGAGGTTATGTCGATGCCTTCTGGCCGGGCATTTTGCTAGTCGAGATGAAATCGCGCGGCAAGAATCTTGAGCGCGCCTACAGTCAGGCGATGGATTACTTCCCCGGCATCAAGGAGCGCGATTTGCCGCGCTATGTGCTGGTGTGTGACTTTGGCCGTTTCCGCCTGCATGACTTAGCGGATGGCAGCACCAGCGAATTCGCGCTGGCCGATTTTTACAAAAACGTGCGTCTGTTCGGCTTTGTTGCCGGATACCAGACGCAAGTCATCAAGCCGCAAGACCCGATCAACATCCGCGCCGCAGAGCACATGGGGCGCTTGCACGACAAAATGAAAGCCGTTGGCTACACCGGCCGGCCGCTGGAAATTTACCTCGTGCGCCTGCTGTTCTGTCTGTTTGCCGAGGACACCGGCATTTGCGAGAAACGCCAGTTTCAGGACTTCATCGAGCAGCGCACAGCGGAAGACGGCGCGGATCTGGCCGACCGCATCGCCACGTTGTTCCACATCCTCAACACGCCGGGCGACAGGCGTCTGGCCAATCTGGACGAGCAGCTCGCCGCCTTTCCCTACATCAACGGCAAATTGTTCGAGGAAGCCCTGCCGCCCGCCGGGTTTGACGCCGCCATGCGCGAAGCGCTGCTCGATTTGTGCGGGCTGGACTGGAGCCTGATCTCGCCCGCCATTTTCGGCAGCCTGTTCCAGAGCATCATGGATGATGCCGCGCGGCGCAACCTCGGCGCGCACTACACCTCCGAAGAAAATATCCAGAAACTCATCAAGCCGCTGTTCCTCGACGAGCTGCGCGCCGAATTCGAGAGAATCAAAAAGAACCGCAACAAGCTGTTCGACTTCCACAAAAAGCTGCGCAGCCTGAAATTTTTTGACCCGGCCTGCGGCTGCGGCAATTTTCTCGCCATCACCTACCGCGAACTGCGCCTGTTGGAGCTGGACGTGCTGCGCGCCGCGCACATCGACGGCCAGCAGATGCTCGACATTCACCAGCTTGTCGCGGTTGACGTCGATCAGTTCTACGGCATCGAGATCGAAGAATTTCCCGCGCAGATTGCGCAAGTCGCGTTGTGGCTGGTCGACCACCAGATGAACATCAAGGTCAGCGAAGAATTCGGCAGCTACTTCGTGCGCATTCCGTTGAAGCACGCCGCCACCATCGTGCATGGCAACGCCCTGCAACTCGACTGGAACGCCGTGTTGCCAGCGCCGACTTGTGCGTATGTGCTGGGCAATCCGCCGTTTGTCGGCGCCAAATACATGAACGACGCCCAGCGCGCCGACACCCGCGCCGTGTTCGCCGGAATTGATAACGCCGGCCTGCTGGATTTTGTCGCCGCTTGGTATGTGAAAGCCGCGCGCTACATGGCCAGCGCCAACAACCCCTCGCCCCATGCAATGGGGAGAGGGGCAGGGGTGAGGGGAGGCGAGGTAAAAGCGCCACACCGTCGCAATGCCCTCATCGAAACCAAACTAAAAAATTACGCCCGTGAACTCCGCGCTGCACCTACCGACGCCGAGCACCGCCTATGGCAGCTCTTGCGCGACCGGCGATTTTTCGATTTCAAGTTTCGCCGTCAGCATCCTGTCGCTGGCTACATCCTCGATTTTTATTGTGCCCAAGCCCAGCTCGCCGTTGAACTTGATGGCGGGCAGCATGGCCAACAGGCGGCTTATGACACGCAGCGCGACGGCATCTTGGCGCAGCAAGGCATTACCACGCTGCGGTTCTGGAACAACGAGTTTTTGCAGAATCCTGACGGTGTGCTGGAAGCGTTGGCGATGGCCTTGGGGGTATTTGATTTGCCACCGCTCCCCTCACCCCCGGCCCCTCTCCCCGCGCAGCGGGGCGAGGGGAGTGTGCCGCGCGCCGCTTTTGTGTCCACCAACAGCATCACCCAAGGCGAGCAGGTCGGCGCGTTGTGGGGCTGGCTGCTGGCGCAGGGTGTGAAAATCCATTTCGCTCATCGCACCTTTTCGTGGAGCAACGAAGCGCGCGGCAAGGCCGCCGTGCACTGTGTGATCATTGGCTTTGGCTTGCAGGATGTGGCCGAGAAAACGATTTTTGAGTATGAAGACATCAAGGGCGAAGCCCACGCCATCAAGGCGACGAACATCAATCCGTATCTGGTGGATGCGCCAGATGTGGTGTTGCCGCGCCGCTCGCAGCCGATTTGCGATGTGCCGGAAATCGGCATCGGCAACAAGCCGATTGATGGCGGAAATTATTTATTCACGCCGGAAGAAAAAGCCGCGTTCATTGCCAAGGAACCGGCAGCGGCAGCCTATTTCCGGCGCTGGATCGGCGCTGAAGAATTCATCAATGGTTATGAGCGCTGGTGTCTCTGGCTGGGCGACTGCCCGCCGGAAAAATTACGCGCCATGCCGGAAGCGATGCAGCGCGTGCAGGCGGTGAAAGCGTTTCGTCTGGCGAGCAAGAGCAAGCCGACGCAGAAACTCGCGGAGATGCCGACACGGTTTCATGTGGAGAACATGCCGAGCGTGCCTTACCTGATCTTGCCGGAAGTTTCTTCAGAGCGTCGGCAATTCATTCCAATGGGCTATGAGCAGCCGGAAACACTCGCCAGCAGCTTGGTCAAAATTGCCGTTGGCGCCACACTTTTCCATTTCGGCATCCTCACCTCCACCATGCACAACGCCTGGGTGCGCGCTGTCTGTGGTCGTCTGAAAAGCGATTACCGTTATTCCGTCAGCATCGTCTACAACAACTTCCCCTGGCCCGATATCCCCTCACCCCAGCCCTCTCCCCGCCAGCGGGGAGAGGGTGCCGGACTCCCCTCGCCCCACAC
>JBAQUE010000300.1:0-1883 GCA_049297315.1 Rugosibacter sp. | reverse complement strand
GCCTGGGTGGATTTCTCTTCTCGCTGTCAATCGCTATCGCGGTGGTTGTCGCGGCTAGCGGGGCGTGGCTGGCTATCGGAATAAACTGATCAGCAATGCTCTAGATGGTTTTTAGAGCATCGCCTATGGAAAGAGCAGTTGCACTTTCAAAATATACTTTCAGGGCAGCCCGACATCGGTGCCCGAAATCAGGCTTCGTCCAACAAACGGTTAGATCGTGGCCTCGCACGATCTAACCTTATTCGTTAGTCCTCGACATGAAACTTGTCGTGGCATCCCTTGCAGGCTTGGCCGACTTTGCCGAACTGGGTCTTGATTGCCGCTGCATCACCGGTCGCGGCGACTTTGGCCAATTCGTCAGATTCTTTGCCGAAGGTCGCCCAGACCTTGCTGGCGCCTTCCTTGTCGGTGAAGAATTCCGGCTTGACTTCAGTATTGATCCAGCCTTTGCCTTTTTCGGTGCCGGGCGCAAACAGCGAGTAGATGTTGGCGTGGGACAGCGCCTGGATCGTGTTGGCGGCTTGCACCACTTGTTCCTTGTTGAACTCTCCATTGATATTGGCCTTGATGCGCGCCATGCTCCAAGAGAGTGTCTGGTAGGCCGACTGACGCCAGCGGATTTGGTCTTCAGCCTTGCCAACAGCCTGGCTATGGGCGGCAGAAGCGGTAACGAGGCCAATGGCGCATGTTGCGAGGATAAGTTTCGTGAGTTTCATGCAAGGCTCCTGGGTTGTTGGTTGGATAAGACAGGTTAATAAGCTGCAGCTATATTATTCCAGCGAAGTTGCAAAAACATGTTTGATGCGCAAGGTCTGGCTTTCGCTAATAAGTTGCAGCAGGCGGTCGATGTTCGGATGTTTCCCCGGATTCAGCCGGGCATCGGCGGTGTGCTCGGCATACAGTTCCAGTCCCTTGGCCGCCGCATCCGGCGTAATGGCGCCGTAAATCTGCCCCAGATGGTTATATACCGCGACCGAGCCGGCTTGTCCGGGCTTGTTTTCGATGCGCGCCACGATGTTGGCCTGGCCATCCAGCAACTGAATCTCGGCCAGATGGGAAATGCGCGGCAGGTGTTTGAGGTTTTCGGCGAATGTCATGTCAAATCCGTCAGATCAAATGTTGCGGGCGAGTTCGGCGGCCTTGCCGATATAACTGGCGGGCGTCATGTCCAGCAGGCGCTGCTTGTCGCTTTCCGGAATCGCCAGCGTGCGGATGAAATCGCGCAAGGCTTCTGGTGTGATGCCCTTGCCGCGCGTCAGTTGCTTGAGTTGCTCATAGGGGTTTGCAATGCCGCAGCGGCGCATCACGGTTTGCACTGGCTCGGCGAGGACTTCCCATGCAGCATCGAGGTCTTCGGCCAGGCGTTGCGGATTGGCTTCGAGCTTGTCCAGGCCGCGCCGCATGGAATCGAAGGCGAGCAGGGTGTAGCCAAAGGCCACGCCCATGTTGCGCAAGACGGTTGAATCGGTCAGGTCGCGCTGCAGGCGAGAGATGGGCAGCTTTTCCGCCAGATGGTGCAACATGGCGTTGGCCAGGCCGAGATTGCCTTCAGAATTTTCAAAGTCAATCGGATTGACCTTGTGCGGCATCGTGGAAGAGCCGATTTCGCCCTCCTTGAGTTTCTGCTTGAAGTAGCCGAGTGAAATGTATTGCCAGATATCGCGGTTTGCATCGATCAGGATGGTGTTAATGCGCGCCATGGCGTCGAACAGTTCGGCCATCGCATCATGCGGTTCGATCTGGATGGTGTAGGGATTGAATTCCAGCCCCAGGCTTTCGACAAAGCGACGGTTGAAGGCCGCCCAATCGACATCCGGGTAGGCGGACAGGTGGGCGTTGTAATTGCCCACCGCGCCATTGAATTTGGCGGTGAGCGACACGGC
>JBAQUE010000299.1:0-2459 GCA_049297315.1 Rugosibacter sp. | reverse complement strand
TTCAATGTGCATTACAACCAGGTTGTGCCGCGTGCTGACCTGGATGTGATCATGATCGCTCCGAAGGGCCCTGGACATACAGTGCGCTCAGAATATGTGCGCGGTGGTGGTGTGCCTTCGTTGATTGCGATGTATCAGGACAATTCAGGCAAGGCGAAAGATATTGCGCTTTCCTATGCGGCGGCGATTGGTGGCACCAAGGGTGGCGTGATCGAGACCAATTTCCGCGAGGAGACTGAAACCGACCTGTTCGGCGAGCAGGCTGTGCTGTGTGGCGGCTTGGTTGAGCTGATCAAGGCGGGTTACGAGACGCTGACCGAAGCCGGCTATGCGCCTGAAATGGCCTACTTTGAATGTTTGCACGAGGTCAAATTGATTGTCGATCTGATTTTCGAAGGCGGTATTGCCAACATGAATTACTCCATCTCCAACAATGCCGAATACGGCGAGTATGTCACCGGACCGAAAGTGATTGGCGCTGAAGCGCGTGCGGCGATGAAAGAAGCGCTGAAGGCCATCCAGCAGGGTGAATATGCCAAACAATTCATTCTGGAAGGGCGTACCAATTATCCGGAAATGACTGCGCGCCGTCGTTTGACGGCTGACCACCCAATCGAGAAGGTAGGTGAGCAGCTGCGTTCAATGATGCCGTGGATCAAGAAAAACAAGTTGGTTGATCAAACGAAGAATTAAGTTTTTCGTTCCCGAAAAAATGGCGCAGCGTGCTGCGCCATTTTTTCTTCTATAACTGGTGGATTGAAATGATGGATTTTCATGATAACGGAAAGAATGTTTAATGGCTGATTACCCACATCCGCTGCTTGCCCGTGAAGGTTGGCCTTTTATTGCGCTGGCGTTATTGGTAGCGCTTGGCGTGATGTTTTTCGCGGGCTGGGGATGGAGCGTGCCGGTCTGGATATTTTTTATCTTTTGTGTCCAGTTTTTTCGTGATCCACCACGGTTAATCCCGCCGGGGGAGAAGAATGTCCTGGCACCGGCAGATGGCCGTATCGTAGCCATTGAGCCTGCACGCGACCCTTGGCTGGACAGGGACAGCCTCAAGGTGAGCGTTTTTATGAACGTATTCAATGTCCATTCGAACCGTAGCCCGGTGGATGGCGAAGTCATTCAACGTTGGTATCATCAGGGGACATTTGTGAATGCTGCCCTGGATAAGGCGTCCGTAAAGAATGAGCGCAATGCCCTGCATATCCGCACCCGTGATGGACATGATGTGACCTGCGTACAGGTGGCGGGATTGATTGCGCGGCGCATACTTTGTTATGTTGATGCCGGGGCGCAGCTGTCACGCGGGCAACGCTATGGGTTTATCCGCTTTGGGTCGCGCGTGGATTTGTATCTGCCACCGCAATCACGCGTAAAAGTCGGCGTTGGCGAGACGGTGAAGGCGACTGCCACCATCCTGGCCGAACTGCCTTGATGACCATAATCATAGCCCGCGGCTAAAATGTGCTGCCGCTTTACATACTGAACCTCATGAGACCGCACCGGCCTAATTTACCTGTACGCTCTGGCAAGGCATTCATGTCTCCTGAATTGCGTCGTCGGGGCATCTATGTTCTCCCCAACCTGCTGACGACAGCCGCCTTGTTTGCCGGGTTTTATGCCATCGTGCAAGCCATGAATGGCCGCTTTGAACATTCGGCAGTGGCGATCTTCATTGCCATGGTGCTGGACGGGCTGGATGGGCGTGTTGCGCGGATGACCAATACGCAAAGTGCATTCGGTGCCGAGTATGATTCGTTGTCTGACATGGTTTCCTTTGGCGTGGCGCCAGCCCTGGTAGTCTATGAGTGGGCGTTGAAAGGCCTGGGCAAGCTGGGCTGGATAGCCGCCTTTGTTTACTGCGTCGGCGCAGCGTTGCGCCTGGCCCGGTTCAATACCAATGTCGGTGTGACGGATAAACGGTATTTTCAGGGGCTGCCAAGTCCGGCGGCTGCAGCGTTGATCGCCGGGCTGGTCTGGGTCCTGCTTGACCTGGGTGTCTCCGGAGAAGATGCGCGTTGGGTAGCCAGCCTGCTGACAGCTTTCGCAGGATTAACCATGGTCAGCAATATCCCGTATTGGTCAGGCAAAGAGATCAACCTGAAAAAAAGCGTGCCATTCATCGTTGTGGCCGCTATCGCTTTGGGTTTCGCCCTGGTGTCTTCTTATCCTCCCGGGGTGTTGTTTGCCCTGTTTCTGGGATATGCGCTATCAGGTTACATCATGGCAGTTTGGCACTGGCGCAGCAAGAAGTAAAACAGGCGTCTTGCAACAAAAGAATAAAGACTCTATAGTGGCGCCATGTTTACGACGACTGTTTTCTCAATCTCGTTTCTTGCCTTGTTCGGCGCGCTGATGGTGCGCCGGTCATTGCGCGCCAAGCCGCTGCCGCTGCTGCGCCGCGCGCGCTAAATCCTACTCCCCCATAATTCTGGTTTTGCAGCACCTCCCTT
>JBAQUE010000298.1:0-8468 GCA_049297315.1 Rugosibacter sp. | reverse complement strand
GCCGCAACTTCCGTGTAAGTCAGCCGGGCATGGGAAAACATCACCGCCGGATAAAACCGGTAGCGGGTGATTTTCCCCGTGGCATTGATAGCCATATCGCATACCATGCACAAGCGTTCGACTTGCGGATTAAGCGAACACAAGCCATTCGACAGCTTTTCCGGCAACATTGGAATCACGCGCCGTGGGAAATACACCGAGTTGCCGCGTTCATAAGCATCACCATCCAGCGCGCCGTTTCCCGTCACATAATGCGACACGTCCGCAATGGCCACGACCAGGCGAAACCCCTTGCCCTGGCGCTCGCAATACACCGCATCATCAAAATCCCGTGCCGTCTCGCTATCGATGGTCACCAATGGCAGGCGGGTGACATCTTCACGGTCTCTCCAGTCCGCCTTGCGCACGGTATCCGGCAGTTTTTTCGTTTCCGCCAGCGCCTCTTTTGAAAACTCGAAAGGCAGCTCGTGCTTGCGCAGCGCAATCTCGATTTCCATGCCGGGGTCGGCATAATTGCCGAGCACCTCGATGATGCGGCCTATCGGCTGCGAATTTTTGCTCGGCTGCTCGATCAGCTCGACCATCACGATTTGGCCGGCCATCGGCTTGGGCAGTTTTTTGGCGCCCTTCTCGGCAGGCGCCAGCAGGATGTCCTGGCTGATGCGCTGGTTTTCCGGCACGACAAACACCACGCCATGTTCCTCGATCACCCGCCCGACCAGCGTTTTGTTGGCCCGCTCGGTGACCTCGACAATTTTCCCTTCCGGTCGCCCCTTGCGGTCCGTGCCGATGATGCGGACAATCACCCGGTCGCCATGCAGCACCTTGTCCATTTCCTTGGCCGCCAGGAAAATATCGCCATCCCCCTCATCGGGCTTGAGGAAACCAAAACCATCCGGATGGCCGATCACCCGGCCACGCACCAGATCCGCCTTGTCCGGAATCAGCCAGTCGCCACGGCGGTTCTGCATGAGTTGCCCGTCACGCGCCATCGCCCCCAGGCGTCGCCGGAAGGGCTCCAGCTCCGATTCTTGAATATCCAGCAAGCCGATGAGCTGCTCGGCGCCCAGCGGCGCACCCTCGGCAACCAGGATTTGCAGGATGTATTCGCGGCTGGGCAAGGGGTTTTCATACTTGGCCTGCTCGCGGGCAAGTTCAGGATCCGCGCGGCGAATTTTTGAAAGTTTCGGAGTGGTACGTGATTTATTTGACAATCTGATGTTTTCCTTTAGAATCCGCGCCTCGTTTCGGGTACTGCCCAGGTGGCGGAATTGGTAGACGCACTAGTTTCAGGTACTAGCGGGTAACTCCGTGGGGGTTCGAGTCCCTTCCTGGGCACCAAGCCGTACAGCATGATGTACGCAATGGTACGCGAAACGCACCAAGCAAAGAAGTATCCTGCATAAAAAGCCGGCAAAAGACCGGCGCAGGACCAGTGCAACGGGATATACTCTGACCCGATTGTCGGGAGAGCGTGACTTAAGCATTTTGAGTTTGATGCTGTCACCGCCGAAGGCGCAACCCCCAGGAACCGCTCAGGCAAAAGGACCGACATTGCTGCAAAAATCTGGAGAGTGGCAACGCATGTTTAGCCATGCGGACTGCCCACCGACGGAGTAAATCTCTCAGGTGCCAAGGACAGATGGGGCGTAACGCGGTATGTTTTCATACTTTGCCGTCGCGCCCTTTTTTCGTTCAAGGCGAATTTGAGAGTAAATCATGCCACAGCGCACCCCGCTTTATGCCGACCACCTCGCCGCCAACGCGCGCATGGTCGATTTCTCCGGTTGGGAAATGCCCATCCACTACGGCTCGCAGATTGAAGAGCACCATGCCGTGCGCCGCGATGCCGGCCTGTTCGACGTCTCGCACATGTGCGCCGTGGATGTCACCGGTACAGATGCCACGCGCTTTCTGAGGCATTTGCTGGCGAACGACATCGCCAAACTGACTACCCCAGGCCGCGCGCTGTATTCCTGCCTGCTCAATGAACACGGCGGCATCATCGATGATTTGATTGTCTATTTTTTCGCACCGACAAACTACCGCCTGGTCGTCAATGCCGGCACGGCGGAAAAAGACCTGGCCTGGATCACCGCCCAATGCACCGGGTATGCCGTGACCATCACACCCCGCCGCGAAGGCGCACATGCACTGGCCATGCTCGCCATTCAAGGCCCGCAGGCGCGCGAAAAGTTTTGGGCGGCATTTCCCGCCAGCCGCCCGACCACCGAATCACTGTCGCCTTTTCAAGCAGCGGAATGGCGCACAGGCAACGACACCTGGCTGATTGCCCGCACTGGCTACACCGGCGAAGATGGCTTCGAGATCACGCTGCCCGCAGCCTTGGCTTCAATGGCTTGGCAAGCGTTGATTGCAACTGGCGCAAAACCTTGCGGCCTCGGCGCACGCGACACCCTGCGCCTGGAAGCCGGGATGAACCTGTATGGACAGGACATGGATGAAACCCGCTCGCCCGATGAATCAGCACTGACATGGACGGTCGACCTGCGCGACGCCAGCCGCGATTTCATTGGAAAGTCGGCGCTGGCGAGACGGCGAGAATCACATCAAACAACGCATCAATTGACCGGCCTGCTGCTACTCGAACGCGGCATCCTGCGTGCGCACCAGAAAGTCTTCACCCCACTGGGCGAAGGCGAAATCACCAGTGGCACCTTTTCGCCTACACTGAATCAATCCATTGCTTTTGCACGCTTGCCCGTGGACGTTGCCGTAGGCGACGAAGTCAGCGTGGCAATCCGCGACAAGCAGCTCGCCGCGCGCGTGGTCAAACCACCGTTTGTCCGCAACGGAAAATCTTTACTCCCCTCGTCAATTTAAGGAAGCCGCCATGAACACACCCGTCCATCTGAAATACGCCGCGTCGCACGAATGGAGCCGGCTTGAAGCGGACGGCACGATTACCGTCGGCATTACCGATCACGCGCAGGAAGCCCTCGGTGACATCGTGTTCCTTGAGTTGCCCGCCGTCGGCCGCGTGGTCAAAGCCAGGCAAGAATGCGCGGTGATCGAATCGGTCAAGGCCGCGTCAGACATTTACGCGCCCGTGTCCGGTGAAATCGTCGCCATCAACCAGGCCGCAGTTGACGCGCCGGAAGCCATCAACAGCGCCCCGTATGACAACTGGCTGTTCCGCATCAAGCCTGCCCATCCCGATGAACTGAGTTCCCTGCTCGACGCTGACGGTTACAACGCAACCCTATGAGTACATCCTCTGCTGCGTTGACCCGCCCGCTGACCGAACTCGAACACAAGGACGAATTCATCGCCCGCCACCTCGGGCCGGATGACACTGAAGTACAGCAGATGCTCGACACCATCGGCGCGGATTCCCTGGCGACACTGATCGACCAGACGGTGCCGCAAAACATCCGCCGCCGTCAGCCGCTGGACTTACCCGCGCCCTTGCCCGAGCACGCCGCGCTGACCAAACTGCGCGCCATCGCCAGCAAAAACAGCGTCAAAAAATCCTGCATCGGCTTGGGCTATTACGGCACGCACACGCCGCCGGTGATTCTGCGCAACCTGTTTGAGAACCCCGGCTGGTACACCGCCTACACGCCGTATCAGGCGGAAATTTCGCAAGGCCGCCTGGAAGCGCTGATCAACTTCCAGCAGATGGTGATTGATCTGACGGGCATGGAAATCAGCAACGCTTCGCTGCTCGACGAAGCCACCGCAGCGGCTGAAGCGATGGCCATGGCGCGGCGCGTGGCCAAGGTGGAGAGCAATGCGTTTTTTGTCGATGCAGGCTGTTTTCCGCAAACCATCGCCGTACTCAAGACCCGCGCCGCCGGGTTTGGCTTCGAACTCATTTTCGGCCGCCCCGAAGAGGCTGGCCAGCACAAGGTGTTTGGCGCGCTACTGCAATACCCGAATGCACAAGGTGTCGTCGAGGATATTTCCGCAACGATTGCCGCCGTAAAAAATGCCGGTGGCGTAGTGGCGGTGGCTTCCGACCTGATGGCGCTGGTGCTGCTCAAGCCGCCGGGCGAGATGGGTGCGGACATTGTGCTCGGTTCATCGCAGCGCTTCGGCGTGCCGATGGGTTATGGCGGCCCGCATGCGGCGTTTTTCGCCACGCGCGAAGCCTATGTGCGCGCCATGCCGGGACGCATCATCGGCGTCTCGAAAGATGCGCGCGGCAAACCCGCCTACCGCATGGCGCTGCAAACCCGTGAGCAACACATCCGCCGCGAGAAGGCGAATTCCAACATCTGCACTTCGCAAGTGCTGCTCGCCAACATGGCTGGCATGTATGCCGTCTGGCACGGGCCCCAAGGACTCGCCACGATTGCCGCGCGCATTCATCGGCTGACGGCGCTGCTGGCGCAGGCGCTGGGTGTTACCGGTGCATTCTTCGATACGATACAGATAAAAGTCGGCGTTGGTGATACGGCGAGGATTCATGCTGACGCGGTTGCAAACGGCTACAACCTCCGTGCCATCGATGCGACCACGCTGGCCATCAGCCTGGATGAGACCACCACGCGCGAAGATGTTGTTGCCTTGCTGGAAATTTTCGGCAAGACGGCTGATCTCGATGCGGCAACGCCTTGCGCGATTCCACCTGCGCTGCAACGCACATCCAGCTTCCTCACCCACCCCGTATTCAATACGCATCACACCGAACACGGCCTGCTGCGCTATCTCAAGCGCCTGCAAAACCGCGACCTGGCGCTCGACCATGCGATGATCCCGCTGGGTTCCTGCACCATGAAACTCAACGCCGCCGCCGAAATGCTGCCCGTGTCCTGGCCGGAATTCGCGCAGATGCATCCGTTCGCCCCGCGCGATCAGGCGCAGGGTTATGCGCAACTGTTCGCTGAACTATCGGCACAGCTGATGGCCATCACCGGCTTTGCCGCCGTCTCGCTACAACCGAATTCCGGCGCGCAAGGCGAATACGCCGGCCTCACCGCGATCCGCCGCTATCAGGCCAGCCGTGGCGAAGCGCAACGCACCGTGTGCCTGATTCCGCAATCGGCGCACGGCACCAACCCGGCCAGCGCGCAAATGTGCGGGCTGGAAGTGGTCGCCGTGGCATGTGACGCGGAAGGCAATATCGACCTGGCCGACTTGCGCGCCAAGGCCGCCCGGCATGCGGCAAAACTGTCCTGCCTGATGCTCACCTACCCTTCGACGCACGGCGTGTTCGAAGAAGCGGTCAGCGAGATTTGCGACGTGATCCACACGCAGGGCGGCCAGGTGTATATGGACGGGGCGAATCTCAATGCGCAGGTCGGCTTAACACGCCCGGCGGACATCGGCGCGGATGTGTCGCACATCAATCTGCACAAGACCTTCGCCATCCCGCACGGTGGTGGCGGCCCCGGCATGGGGCCGATTGGCGTCAAGGCGCACCTGGCGCCCTTCCTGCCGGGGCATGATTTGCAGGGCAACGAACAAGGCGCCGTTTCCGCCGCCCCCTGGGGTTCAGCGGCCATCCTGCCGATTTCCTGGATGTATATCACGCTGCTCGGCGCCAGCGGCGTGCAGCGCGCCACCGAAGTGGCCATCCTCAACGCCAACTACATCGCCGCGCGTCTGGCTACGCAGTACCCGGTGCTGTATACAGGCAAAGCGGGGCGTGTGGCGCACGAATGCATCCTGGATATTCGCGCCATTAAAGCCGCCACGGGCGTGACCGAAAGCGATATCGCCAAGCGCCTGATGGACTACGGCTTTCATGCGCCGACGGTGAGCTTTCCGGTCGCGGGCACGCTGATGGTGGAACCCACCGAATCGGAAAACCAGGCCGAGCTCGACCGTTTTTGCGATGCGATGCTGGCCATCCGCGAAGAAATCCGCTGTATTGAGCGCGGTGAATGGCCGCTGGATGAGTCGCCCCTCAAGCATGCGCCACATACCAGCGCCGACCTGGTCGCCGAGTGGACACGGCCTTATTCGCGTGCAACAGCCGTGTTCCCGCTGTCCTGGATTGCGGCCAACAAGTTCTGGCCGCCGGTGAATCGCATCGACGATGTGTATGGCGACCGCACGCTGTTCTGCGCCTGCGTGCCAATGGATGAAATGGCCGGATAGCCGCGCGATCTGCCTATCTACGGAACCCTGCTCTACAATCCGCGTCGAACGCCTTTTTAAACGGAGATATCCCATGCATGCATTGCTGCGTTTTTTATCCACCTTATGTGCCGCTGCCTTGCTGGCCAGCACCGGCAGTTTCGCCGCCGAGTTGCAGGCCGGACGGGATTACACACTGATTGATCCGCCACTCGCGACACCCAAGGGGAAAATCGAAGTCATCGAATTTTTTTCGTATGGCTGCCCGCATTGCAATGAATTCCATCCTTTGATCGATGCGTGGGCGGCCAAGCTACCGAAAGATGTGGTTCTGCGCCGTGTGCCGGTGAGTTTTAACCGGCCTGCCTGGGCAAGACTGTCGCGGCTTTATTTCGCCCTCGACGCAAGCGGCGAGCTAGCCCGCCTGAATGGCGCCGTGTTCAAGGCGCTGCATGAAGACCGTATCAACTTCAACAGCGATGAAGCCATCGTCAACTGGGCTGCCAAGAATGGCCTGGATGGCAAAAAATTCGGTGCCATGATGAATTCGTTCGGCGTGCAGAGCATGGTGCCGCGCGCCGACCAGGAAGCCGTTGAAGCGCGCATCCAGGGTGTCCCCAGTTTGGTGGTGGATGGCAAATACCTGCTCAGCAACGAAACTGCGGGTAATTTTGATGAATTGCTCAGGCGAGTGGATACCCTGGCCGCCAAGGCGCGCGCCACAGGCAAGGGGAAATAAGTGGCTGTGCGCCCGCCAGTTCCATCCTGGGCGATACCGGCAGCCATTGCCTTGACAGCTTGCGGCCTGGTCGCCGGTGGCGTGTTCCTGGCGCGCACTTTGAATCTTGCCGCCTGCCCGCTGTGCATCCTGCAACGCATGCTGTACCTGCTGCTCGCGCTCGAAGCGCTGGCAGCCTGTTTCCTGGCCATCCGCCCGCAACGCCTGCTGGCGCTGTTGATGGTGGCTACTGCTGCAACGGGCGCATACGTTGCCGCTTACCAGACCTGGCTGCAACGCTTCGCCAAAGATGTCAGTTGCACGGCCAACCAGCCCTGGTGGGAACGCCTTGTCGATTGGGCCGGCGCGCAATGGCCGCTGCTGTTCGAGGCCAGCGGCTTCTGTTCCGAAGCCGGGTGGAAGCTGCTTGGTTTATCGATTGCCGAGTGGTCGCTGGTGGCCTTTACAGCATTTGCGCTCGGCGCACTGGCGATGTACAGGCGCAAAAACTAGACATCCCGCCGTCCCGCCATCCGCTACGGCGAGGATCCGCAGCGGCGAGGAGAGCGTACTTTGCTCGACCGCCTTGCTGCGCAGGGGCTTCATCAGAGCGTCTTTTGCTCGACCGCCTTGTAGCGCAGTTGTTTCATCAGCGCCGACTTTTCCATACTGCAAGAATGGCCGGGACAGCGAAACCTATCGCTATCCCGGCCGGTATTTTTACTGCGCGGCCTTATTCAATCGCCGCTATGGATTTGGCCTTGTCGCGCAGCAGGAATTTTTGGATCTTGCCGGTTGAGGTCTTGACCAGCGGCTCAAACACAAAGCGCTTGGGCACTTTGTAATGCGCCATGCGCTCACGGCAAAACGCGGTCAATTCCTCGGCCGTAGCGCTCGCCCCGGGGGCGAATTCGACAAATGCGCAAGGCACTTCGCCCCACTTCTCGTCCGGCGTCGCGACCACGGCAGTGGCAGCCACCGCCGGATGGCCGTAAAGCACATCCTCGACTTCGACAGACGAAATGTTCTCGCCGCCGGAAATGATGATGTCCTTGCTGCGGTCCTTGATTTTTACGTAACCATCCGGGTGCATCACGGCCAGGTCGCCCGTGTGATACCAGCCGCCACGGAATGACTCTTCGGTGGCTTGCGGATTTTTCAGGTAACCCTTCATGACCATGTTGCCGCGATACATGATTTCGCCCATGGTTTCGCCATCCCAGGGCACAGGCTCCAGCGTATCGGGATCCAGCACCGTAATCGCTTCCTGACAATGGTAGCGGACGCCCTGGCGGCCGTTCAGGCGCACCTGCTCATCCAGCGGCAAGGCCGCCCATTCATCATGCTTGGCGCAGATGGCGGAGGGCCCGCAGGTTTCGGTCAGCCCATACACATGGCAGATGTCAAAACCCATCTGCTCCAGCCCCTTGATCACCGAGGCCGGCGGCGGCGCGGCGGCGACCATGGTGGACACCTTGTGGTTGATGCCTTTGCGCCATTCTTCCGGCGCGCTGATCAGCATGGACTGGACAATCGGCGCGCCGCAATAATGCGTCACCCTGTAGTCGCGGATGGCGTCGAGAATCAGCTTGGGATCGACACGCCGCAAACAGATATTGATGCCGGCATTCGCCGCCATGCCCCAGGTAAAGCCCCAGCCATTGGCATGGAACATGGGCAGGGTCCACAAATACACCGACTG
>JBAQUE010000297.1:0-11003 GCA_049297315.1 Rugosibacter sp. | reverse complement strand
TGCGTCAACGCACATTGAAAACCATCATCAAGACCACCGGCGTGGGGCTGCACTCCGGCGCCAAGGTTTCGCTCGTCCTGCGTCCGGCGCAGGTGGATGCCGGGATTGTTTTCCGCCGTGTCGATCTTGATCCGCCGGTTGATCTCAAGGCCGACCCATTCGGTGTCGGCGATACGCGCATGGCTTCCTGCCTGGAACAGCATGGCGCGAAGGTGGCGACTGTTGAACACCTGATGTCGGCGCTTGCCGGCCTGGGTATCGACAATATCTATATTGACGTGGATGCGCCCGAGTTGCCCATCATGGATGGCTCGGCCGCGCCTTTTGTATTCCTGTTGCAGTCGGCGGGCATTGAAGAGCAGAACGCGGCAAAGAAGTTCATCCGGGTGAAGAAGCTTGTCGAGGTGGAAGACGGCGACAAATGGGCGCGCCTTTCCCCTTTCGATGGTTTCAGCCTGGATTTTTCCATTGTGTTCAGCCATCCGGCGGTGGCCCAGTCGGGTTCCAGCGCACATATTGATTTTGCCGACCAATCCTATGTGCGCGAAATTGCACGGGCGCGCACCTTTGGCTTCATGCAGGATGTCGAGGTGCTGCGTGAGCAGGGCTTGGCGCTCGGTGGCAGCCTGGAGAACGCCATCGTGATGGATGAGTATCGCGTCTTGAACAGCGATGGCCTGCGCTATGTCGATGAATTCGTCAAACACAAGATACTCGACGCAGTGGGTGATCTCTATCTTGCCGGACATCCCTTGCTGGCGGCTTTTTCGGCCCATAAGTCGGGTCATGCGCTGAATAACCAGCTTCTGCGCGCATTGCTGAGCGATGCCTCGGCCTGGGAGATGGTCAGCTTTCTGCACACCGAAGACGCACCAGCTTCAGTGGCGAGGCTATATCCGCAACTGGCGTAAGCCATGTTACTGCTCCGGGTCATTGGCATACTCACCGCCATCACGATAGGCAGTGGCGTCGTTGCCTGGTTGTTTACCAACGACCGGCGCTACCTGGCGCTGGCGCTGCGCGTCGCCAAAGGCGCCCTGCTGGTGGCATTGGCCATCCTGGTATTGATGGCTGCCGAACGCCTGATAGTGCTTGCTTGATTATTTCTTGATTGCCTGCAGCAAACGCTCAAGGGCGCCTTTGAGCGTTGACCCATGCGGCAGGCTTTCTGCCAGTAAAGTGAGCCCCTGCTTTTGCTGGTCGCCTGGCAGGGCAGGCCTTTCATGGTGTGATTGAGTTACAGAGGGGGTGCTGGCTTGCACTCGCACCTCAATTTCGGTAACCTGCGCCGCTGGGGACGACAATGCGCTGGCGAGGCGCGGGCCGAGCTGCCTGATTTTTGCCGCTACTGCGCTGTTGTTTGTGTGGATGAATACCTTCCCCAGGCGGAAGTTGGCGATGTGGGCATATGGCCGCATCGCTGCTGGTAGTGCCGCTTCCAGCGTACCTTGCAGTTGCAGCAGGCGATTGGCGTGGGCGGCAAGATGCGCCATGCTGTCACCGGAGGCCAGGTGTTCCTGGAGACTCTTCGCCATAATTATTGTTCAAATGAATTCTGAGGGAGGGAAAGCGTGCATATTATTCTCGTCTCCGACCGGTTGGCAACCGCAAAAGGCTTGACGCTGACCGGGTGGCATCTTTTTTTTGCTGGCGCAACAGTCGTGGTTTCAATCGTTTTGCTCGCTTTCGCTTTTTCTTATTTCACCGTGCGCCATGCAGCAGAGATGCGCTTGCCTTTCCTGCAGGATTGGCTGCACGCCATGAATGCAGAAGAATCACAGCGCTCCAAGGCATTTGTCCGTGAAAACCTCAATGTCATGGCGACCAAGCTGGGCGAGATGCAGGCGCAATTGTTGCAGCTTGACACCATAGGCGCCCGGCTTGCCGCGATGGTCGGTATCAAGCCGCAGGAAATCAAGGCCGTCGAGCCTCGTAGCGATGGCCGTGGCGGCCCCTTGGTATTGCCAAGCTCGATGTCTCCAGCAGAATTGCAACAGGCGGTGGATGCGCTATCCCGGCAACTGGAAACAAAGTCGGACACGATTGCGTTGATCGAGGCGCAACTGCTGGAAGACCGGATCAGAAGCAACCAGTTGCCGACCAGCCTGCCAGTCAATGCCGAATGGAATGCATCGGCTTATGGCTGGCGTATTGACCCATTTACCGGCGAGCGGGCCATGCATGAAGGCGTGGATTTTGCTGCCGCCCCAGGTACGGTGATTAGCGCCGCCGCTGCCGGAATCGTGATTAGCGCGGGGTTCCATCCGGATTATGGCAATCTGGTCGAGATAGATCATGGCAACGGACTCACTACACGGTATGCCCATGCCTCCAGGCTATGGGTCAAAGTCGGGCAGTTGGTCATGCGTGGACAGAAAATCGCCGAAGTTGGCACTACCGGGCGCTCAACTGGACCGCACCTGCATTTTGAAGTGCGCATGAAGGGCATTGCGCAGAATCCTGGCCGCTTTCTGCGGCTGGCGCAGAATCAGCTTGCGCCAGGTACTGGTGCGTTGGCGGTACAGGGTCATTGACATTGATGTGGCAGATATGGGGTTAAGGGGTTTCAGCCCCCATGCTAAAATTTGCGCTTTGCAATTACCGGCCCCCGCTCGGGTGTGCTGTGTGACCCATGATCTCCGGACTCCTCAGAAAAATTTTTGGCAGCCGCAATGACCGGCTGATCAAGCAGTATTCTCAGACACTTGCCCGCATCAATGCGCTGGAGGCCAGCATTCAAGGTCTTTCAGATGATGCCTTGCGCGCCAAAACGGAGGAATTCCGCAGCCGTCACGCCAATGGCGAATTGCTGGATGCCCTGTTGCCGGAGGCTTTTGCCGTGGTGCGTGAAGCCGGCCACCGGGTCTTGGGCATGCGCCATTTCGACATGCAGATGATCGGCGGCATGGTGCTGCATTATGGCAAGATTGCCGAAATGCGTACCGGCGAAGGCAAAACGCTGACCGCCACGCTGCCGGTTTACCTGAATGCCTTGTCCGGCAAGGGCGTGCATCTGGTTACGGTGAATGATTACCTGGCCAGCCGCGATGCCGAATGGATGGGGCGGATTTACCGCTTCCTCGGGTTGACCATCGGCGTCAATCTCTCGCAAATGGCGCATGAGGCGAAGCAGACGGCGTATGCCGCCGACATCACCTATGGCACCAACAACGAATTCGGTTTTGATTACCTGCGCGATAACATGGTCTATGCGCCGGGCGAGCGGGTGCAACGCGGGCTGAATTTCGCGATTGTCGATGAAGTCGATTCAATCCTGATCGACGAGGCGCGCACGCCCTTGATCATTTCCGGCCAGGCCGAAGACCATAACGATCTGTATGTGCGCATGAACGCCGTGCCGCCGCTGCTGACGCGCGGTGAAGCCGCCAAGAGCGAAGGCGAGAAGGATACTGGCGACTACACGGTAGACCTCAAGGCGCATCAGGTGTTGTTGACCGAAGAAGGCCATGAAAAAGCCGAGCAGATCCTGGCGCGCATGGGCATGTTGCCGGAAGACGGCAGCCTTTACGAGCCGGCCAATATCCTGCTCATGCACCATCTTTACGCCGCCTTGCGCGCGCACAGCCTGTATCATCGTGACCAGCAATATGTGGTGCAGGAGGGCGAAGTCATCATCGTCGACGAATTCACCGGCCGCCTGATGTCCGGCCGCCGCTGGTCGGAAGGCTTGCACCAGGCGGTGGAAGCCAAGGAGGGTGTGGCGATCCAGGCCGAGAATCAGACCCTGGCTTCGATCACCTTCCAGAACTATTTCCGCATGTATGCCAAGCTGGCCGGCATGACGGGCACCGCCGACACCGAAGCCTACGAATTCCAGCAGACCTATGGGCTGGAAACCGTGGTCATTCCCACCAACCGCCCGATGATACGGCGGGATGAGAATGACCAGATTTACCGTACGTCGGCTGAAAAATACAACGCTATCATCGGCGACATCCGTGCGTGCCGCGAGCGCGGGCAGCCGGTGCTGGTGGGCACGACTTCAATCGAAAATTCCGAGTTGCTGTCCGCCCTGCTGGACAAGGAAAAACTGCCGCACCAGGTGCTGAATGCCAAACAGCATGCGCGTGAAGCGGAGATCGTCGCCCAGGCCGGCAGCCCGGGCGTGATCACCATCGCCACCAACATGGCCGGCCGCGGCACCGATATCGTGCTTGGTGGCAATATTGAAAAAGACCTGGACGCCATCCACGCCGATGCGGCGCTGACGGAAGAGGAAAAAGCGCAGCGTATTTTGCGGCGCAAGGAAGCATGGCAGAAGCTGCATGACCAGGTGCTGGCCGCTGGCGGCCTGCATATCATCGGTTCAGAACGCCACGAATCGCGCCGCATCGACAACCAGTTGCGCGGCCGTTCCGGCCGCCAGGGCGACCCTGGCTCCTCGCGGTTTTATCTGGCGCTGGATGACCCGTTGCTGAAGATTTTCGCCGGCGACCGCCTGAACAGCATCATGGTGCGCCTGAAAATGCCCGAGGGCGAAGCCATCGAGCATCCGCTGGTTTCGCGCTCGCTGGAGTCCGCGCAGCGCAAGGTGGAGCAACGCAATTTCGACATCCGCAAGCAATTGCTCGAATATGACGATGTCGCCAATGACCAGCGCAAGGTGATTTACGAACAGCGCAATGCCTTGCTTGACGCCAGCGACATTGGTGAAACCATCACTGACATGCGCCAGGGGTTGTTGCACGATACCTTCCGTCTCCACATACCGGCGGAGAGTGTCGAAGAAGCATGGGATATCCCCGGCCTGGAGAGCGCGCTGGCGGGCGAACTACACATCAGGCCGCCGATCGGCGAATGGCTGAAGGCGGAGCCGCAGCTCACCGATGAAGACATCCTGAAACGCCTGCTGGCAATGGCCGATGCGGCGTATGCCGAAAAAGTGGCCAAGGTTGATGCCGCTGCCTGGGCCGGTTTCGAGTGTAACGTGATGTTGCAAAGCCTGGACAGCCATTGGCGCGAACACCTGGCGGCGCTTGACCACCTGCGCCAGGGCATCCATCTGCGCGGCTATGCGCAGAAAAACCCCAAGCAGGAATACAAGCGCGAAGCGTTTGACCTGTTCGAGGGCCTGCTGCAAGCCGTGCGGGCTGACGTCACCAAATTGCTGATGACCGTCGAAGTACGCGACGAAGCGCAGCTGGAAGAAGCCGAAACGCCGCCGCAACTGGCGCATGTGGAATTCCACCATGATGACTTCGGCGGGCCGGAGGCGGAAGAAGTGGCGGCCGCCAAGAAACCCACGCCCGCACACGTGTTGCCGAAAGTCGGCCGCAACGATGCCTGCCCCTGCGGCAGCGGCAAGAAATACAAGCATTGTCACGGCAAGCTGAACTGAACGTAATACATCCGACGCTGGCCGAGGATGGCGAGAGCGTCCTCATCCTCGACCAGACGCGCTTGCCGCAGCTTGCCGTGCAGGTGCGCTTGAATACCGCTGAAGATGCGGCACATGCCATCCGCAGCATGCAGGTGCGCGGAGCACCGCTGATCGGCGTGACCGCTGCTTATGGTGTGGCGCTGGGGCTGCGTCACGATGAATCCGATAGCCAACTCAAACGCGTGATTGATCTTTTGGCCGCTACCCGTCCGACGGCGGTGAATCTGCACTGGGCGCTGGGGCGCATGGAACGCGTTCTGAAAAAGTCGGCGCTGGCAGGACGCTGCGAAGCAAATACCCTTGGGGCGCGGCGCAAAGCCGCCTGGGACGAGGCCGGCGCCATCGCTACGGAAGATATCGCAGCCAATGCCGCCATTGGCGCGCACGGCCTGCGGATTTTGCAAGGCACAGCCCCCAAAGGTGACGTGTTCAACCTCATGACCCACTGCAACGCTGGCCGCCTGGCAACGGTTGCCCACGGCACGGCACTCGCCCCGATTTACGCAGTACATGCCGCAGGCATACCAGTGCATGTCTGGGTTTCCGAAACCCGCCCGCGTAATCAGGGCTTGCTCACCGCGTGGGAACTGGCGGAAGCAGGCGTGCCGCATACCTTGATTGCCGACAATGCGGCGGGCCTGCTCATCATGCAGGGCAAGGTGGATCTGCTGATTGTCGGGGCGGATCGCATCGCCGCGAATGGCGACACGGCCAACAAAGTAGGCACTTACCTCAAAGCACTCGCCGCAGCGGCGCATGGCGTGCCGTTTTATGTCGCAGCACCGTTATCCACGATAGATTTTTCATGCGCGTCAGGGCAGGATATTCCCATCGAAGAACGCGCTGCCGCAGAGTTCGGCGCGGGCGATGTGCCGGTGGCCAATCCCGCGTTTGACATCACACCAGCGCATTTGATCACCGGCATCATCTCGGAACGTGGCGTGGCCGCCCCGGAGGAATTGGCGCAATGGAAAACCTGAGTCAGGAGAAGGAGAAGGAGATATACCAACTCGCCGAGAGCGTGCTGGCCACCGCTGGTGAACTGATAGCGCACGACCTCAACCGTGGCAGCGCGGGAAATGTCTCGGTGCGTTATGCCGACGGCTGCATCATTACGCCCACCGGCATTGAACATCAGGATTGCACGCCGGAAGATATGGTAAAAGCCAGGATAAAAAAAGTTCCCGAAGGGACGCAACGCGCTGGCGCTGGCGAGACGGCGGGTGCGCCAGACTCGCTGCTCAATCGCCGCAAACCCTCCTCCGAATTACGCTTCCATCGCGACATTTATGCCGCATTTCCGGCGGCTGGCGCGATTATCCACGCGCACTCACCCTTCGCCACGGCACTGGCCTGCCAGCAGCAAAACATCCCGCCATTTCACTACATGATCGCGCGCTTTGGCGGCATGGACGTGCGCTGCGCTGAATACGCCACCTTCGGCACACAAGCCTTGTCGGATGCCATGCTCATTGCGCTGCAAGACCGTTCAGCCTGCCTGATGGCGCATCATGGCATGGTGGTGTACGGCCATGACCTGAAACATGCGCTGGCCCTGGCCGTGGAACTGGAAACCCTGTGCGAGCAGTATTGGCGCGTGCTGCAACTAGGCACGCCCAAGCTGCTGACAGCGGCGCAGATGGATGAGGTGATTGCCAAGTTTGCTGGATATGGGCAGCAAGATAGTGACGCGGATGAATGAGTACCCACTGCTTGCATCAGGCTGAATATCGAGATATGTTTTGCGATGTATGAGCTATGTCAGGACACAGAAGCAACATGCGCTTTCAAGGCAGAGTAAGTGAATGGAACGATTCCCGTGGTTTTGGTTTTGTCGTGCCGAACGGTGGCGGTGCGAAGGTATTCCTCCACGTGTCTGCCTTTGCAACGCGCCACAACCGACCCATTTTGGGAAAGTTTGTAACTTACGAGCTCACCACAGACAACCAAGGTCGTCTGCAAGCACGTAATGCGAAATTTGTCGGACAGCTTGACCAAGTGCAATCGCACGCAACGGGTTCTTTCATATCAGTGCTGATCGGTTTCGGCATTCTGGCCGCAGTTGCCTACGTTGCATACGTCAGAATTTCACACCCGAACAGCACCATCTCGGCAAGCATCTACAAGACTTTTTCTGCACGGGAGGCATTGCGAGCCCATCCCGAGTTTCATTGTCAGCCAGAAAAAACGACCTGTTCTCAGATGTCGTCATGCGCTGAGGCGATCTTTCACCAAGAGCGTTGTGGCGTAGTAAATATGGACGGAGACTTGGACGGAATACCATGTGAGCGGCAATGGTGTAACTGAGTGAGCCCTGATGCGAAGGCATCGTGGATCGCTGGCTCTATTCAGCGTTGAGGGTATGCCCCAATATTTTCAAACGAGACTCCACAAGTAGTTCGGAGATTCAACTTTGAACTTATGTTTTAGCCACCCTTGCGCTGAGACAGCGGATGCCGTGGCACGCTGGTTGGGCGGCGCGGTTTGCTCGCGGGTGATTTTCCTGGCATGCCAGGCGTCATGCGTCGTCCAGGATATGTTGCTTCGCGCCGTGTCACCAGCGCCGACTTTTGCATCACGGCGCGTTCACCCGGCGCCAGCGTGCCGCCCGGTTGCGTGAGCGGTATTAAATGCCGTTTGCCGGGGCCGATCAAATCGCTGCGCCCCATGGCGCGCAAGACTTCGCGCAGGATGGGCCAGTTGGCCGGGTCGTGATAGCGCAAAAACGCTTTATGCAGTTTGCGTTGGCGACCGGAGCGCACAATAGTCACCTCTTCGGAGGTGTCGGTGACTTTACGCAAAGGATTCTTTTCGGTGTGCCACATCGCGGTGGCAATAGCCAGCGGCGTAGGCAAAAAGGTTTGCACCTGATCCAGGCGGAAGCCGTTTTTCTTCAGCCACAGGGCGAGGTTCAGCATGTCTTCATCGGTCGTGCCGGGATGGGCGGCGATGAAGTAGGGGATCAGGTATTGTTCCTTGCCCGCTTCCCTGGAGAACTTGTCGAATAGCTGCTTAAAGCGCTCATAGCTGCCGATGCCCGGCTTCATCATTTTCGAGAGTGGGCCTTCCTCGATATGTTCGGGCGCGATCTTCAGATACCCGCCGACGTGATGGGTGACGAGTTCCTTCACGTATTCCGGCGAGCGCACGGCCAGATCGTAACGCAGGCCGGAGCTGATCAAGATTTTCTTGATGCCGGGCAGGGCGCGGGCTTTTTTGTAGAGCGAAATCAGCGGCGCATGCGAGGTGTTGAGGTTCTCGCAAATGCCGGGATACACGCACGACAGCCGGCGGCAGGAGGATTCAATTTCGGGCGACTTGCAGGCCATGCGGTACATGTTGGCCGTGGGCCCGCCCAGGTCGGAGACGACGCCGGTAAAGCCGGGCGTCTTGTCGCGGATTTGCTCGACTTCATGCAGGATGGATTCTTCCGAACGGCTCTGGATGATGCGGCCTTCGTGTTCGGTGATGGAGCAAAACGTGCAGCCGCCAAAGCAGCCGCGCATGATATTTACCGAAAAACGGATCATCTCCCAGGCCGGAATGCGCGCATCGCCATATGCCGGATGCGGCGCGCGGGCGTAGGGCAGGCCGAAGACGTGATCCATCTCGGGCGTAGTGAGCGGCAAGGGTGGCGGGTTGAGCCACAGGTCACGCAGGCTCGCGCCCGTGCCATGGGCCTGCACCAGCGCGCGGGCGTTGCCGGGGTTGGATTCGAGATGAAAGGTGCGCGAGGCGTGGGCGTAGAGCACCGGGTTGTCTTTGACTTGCTCGTAACTGGGCAGGCGCACGACGGTTTGCGCGCGCGCCTGCAGGCGCTGCGCAAGGCGTTCGGCGCGGCTGACGAGGCGGACGGGGTGGATCGTGGCCGCACTAGCGTCGTCTGACGCCGCATCACCATCGCCAGCGCTCTGCTTGCTTTGCACGCCCTTCTGGTTGCCTGCGGGAACTTTTTTTGTGCTCGCTGGCGACATCGCATATGGATCAGGATGCGGCGTTATCGCGCCCGGCGTATCTACGCTCAAGGATTCAACTTCCTCCCACGCCGACGTCGGCTTCCAGCCGTGCGGCGCCATGAAGGCTGTGCCGCGCAGGTCGCGGATGTCGCCGATTTTCTCGCCACTGGCCAGGCGATGGGCAAGCTCGATCAAGGCGCGCTCGGCGTTGCCGAACAGCAGCAAGTCGGCTTTTGCATCCGGCAGGATGGAGCGCCGTACCTTGTCCGACCAGTAATCGTAATGCGCGATGCGGCGCAGGCTGGCTTCGATGCTGCCGATGATCAGCGGCGCATCGGGAAAGGCTTCGCGGGCGCGCTGGGCGTACACGATGACCGCGCGATCGGGGCGTTTGTCAGCGGCGGCGTTGGGCGTGTAAGCGTCGTCCGAGCGGATTTTTTTATCCGAGGTGTAGCGATTCACCATCGAATCCATGTTGCCCGCGGTGATGCCGAAAAACAGGTTCGGTTTGCCCAGGCGCTTGAAGTCCTCCGCCGACTGCCAGTCCGGTTGGCTGATGATGCCCACGCGAAAGCCCTGCGCCTCCAACAGACGCCCGACCAGCGCCATGCCAAAGCTGGGGTGGTCGATGTAGGCGTCGCCGGTGACCAGGATGATGTCGCAGGAATCCCAGCCGAGTACATCCATCTCGGCGCGCGACATGGGTAAAAACGGCGCAGTGCCGAAGCGCTGCGCCCAGTATTTGCGATAGGAGGTCAGCGGCTTGGCTGCCGCAGGGGGTGTTGCGATCATGGTTTATGGGGCTGGGCAGATGGACTGCTGCGCCAGCCGGATTTTACGCCTGTGGAATCCGCAAGCGGCTTTGTGTCGGCACGTGGCGGGCCAGAAAATCCATCTGGTCCGCAAGAATATTGCGGTTGCAGAGGATCAGGTATTCAGCCTTGTTCGGCACATAGGGCGCATAGGCCAGCTCCATCTGCGCCTGTTCGGGCGTGCGCCCGCCTTTGGTCTGATTGCAGGTGCGGCAGGCGGTGACCACATTCATCCAGGCGTCGCGGCCACCTTGCGAGACCGGCTGCACATGGTCGCGCGTCAGGCGTTGTGAGGGAAATTCCTTGACGCAATAGGCGCAGGTGTTGCGGTCGCGGTGGAACAACTCGCGGTTGGACAGCGGCGGGATGGGCCGTAGCGAACGGCCGGACAAGGCCTTGCCGCGGATGGCGATGATGCTGCGGGTACACAGCGAAGAACGCTCGCCGGTGACGCGGCTTTGCCCGCCGTAGAACGTGAACTCGGTATCCCCCGCATCCCAGGCCACCAGGTCGCGCGCCACATAGACGCAGGCATGCTGCCAGGTTACCCAGCGGTGCGGTACGCCATATTGGTCCAGGGTAAGAATCAGCGGATGGGCAGTCATCTCGTAGAATCCAGTTAAGCTTCGAATCTAACAGAGTGCAATGAATTTTGATAGTGGCAAACAGGAGGGTTTAACCAGGCGACGGCTGCGTTTTGCTTTGGGCGTCTCGCTGGCTATCCATGGTTTGCTGCTGGCGATGGGCGCATTCCGGCCGCCGCTGCCGGTTGCAGCACCCAGGTTGCTGGCGAGTTTGCAGCCTGCACCGGTTTCCCCGGCGGCTCCTGAGCCC
>JBAQUE010000296.1:0-7695 GCA_049297315.1 Rugosibacter sp. | reverse complement strand
GGCAAGAACCCACTTGACCAGGCTCTTGATGTCTTCGTCCTTGACAGCGACGTTAGGCGGCATCGGGATCGTGCCCCAAACGCCGGAGCCGCCTTTTTTGACCTTCGTTTCCAGCTTGGCTTCCGCTGTCGCATCGCCAGCGTATTTCTTGGCGACATCCTGAAAAGCCGGGCCGACGAGCTTCTTGTCGACGGCGTGGCAGGCGAAGCAGGCGTTCTTGGTCGCCAGTTCCTTGCTGGCAAAGGCAGGGGCTGCGGACAGGATGCCCACAGCAACTAATGTAGAGGCAATGACTAGTTTCATATAAACCTTCTTTCTGAGTAAAGTTAAAACAAGATTTTTAATGATGCTTATTTTATAGCGAAGTAAATGACCATTTGGGCAATATCTTACAAGGCGTTACATTTTCTTCGGTTCTGGAAAACTGAGCAATTGGTTAAGCGTTTCCATTTTATCCACGGGCGCCAGACAATTAACGCCGCGACATAGCCAGGCGTTGACATGGCCGCTTTCCGGCTTGGCCAGAACATCCGGCAGGCCGGGTGTTCCATTCGGCAGCGCGAGCGTCAACCGCCGCGGGTTTGCGCCGAGGGACTGTTGCCAGGCCACAAGACTTTCGCGCGGGCCGCGCAGGATAACGATGTCCGGCGGCATGAGCGATTCTTCCAGCACCGGCAACAGGCTGCCGAACCCGGCGGGGGAGTGGGTCAGGTAAGGCCAGTACAGGCGCAAGGTGCGTTCGGCCGCATCCAGATAACGCGGCTCGCCGAGCAGATGCCCCAGTCTTTGCAGGGCAAATGCGGCAATGCCGTTGCCCGAGGGCGTGGCATTGTCATGGCCGGGTTTGGGGCGCAGGATCAGCGTTTCATGGTCGTGCGCGGTGAAAAAGAATCCGCCGGCCGAGCGGTCTTCGAAATCGGCGAGCAGGACATCGGCTAGTTCGCGCGCAAAAACCAGGTCGGCGGGACGAAACTCGGCCTGCATCAACTCCAGCAGCGCGGCCAGCAAAAATGCGTGGTCATCGAGATAGGCCGGCAAGTGCACCTGCCCGTTGCGCGACGTGGCGTAGAGCTGGCCATCCTGCCAATGCTTGTTGCGCAAGAAATCCAGCGCCGTTTGCGCGGAGGCGAGCCAGCCGGGGCGCTGGAAAACCCGTGCGGCATGCGCCATGCCTTCTATCATCAGCGCGTTCCAGCTGGTCAATATCTTGTCGTCGCAGCCCGGACGGATGCGCTGTTCGCGCGCTGCGTAGAGCGCCTGTTTGGCGGCGGTGATCAGCGGTCGGCCGGCTTCATCCAGCGCCTGGGCGATTTTCAGGTGCCAGTGGCCTGCAAAGTTGGGCGCCTCATTCAGCCCCCAATGCGGGGCAGCCACGCGCCATTGTTCGGGCGTCAGCAGCGCCTGGATTTGTTCGCGAGTCCAGACGTAATATTTGCCTTCTTCGCCTTCCGAATCGGCATCCAGCGAAGAGTAATAGCCGCCACCGGTTGCCCCGGGCGCTTGCATCTCGCGCATCACCCAGGCGGCGGTTTCTTCAGTGGCGCGCGCGAACAGCGGATCACGGGTTGCTGCCCAGGCATCGGCATTCAACGCGAGCAAAGGGCCATTGTCGTAGAGCATTTTTTCGAAATGCGGAATTTCCCAGCGCTCATCCACGCTGTAACGGCAAAACCCGCCGCCCACCTGATCGTAAATGCCGCCTTCGGCCATGCGCCGCAAAGTGACCAGCGCCATCGAGCGCATCTGCGGTTCGGCGTGGCGCAGCAGAAAAGCCAGGTCGGTCGGGTGCGGAAATTTCGGCGCGCGGCCAAAGCCGCCGTGGGTACGGTCAAAACTCTGCGCCAGCGACTCGGCGGCGGCAAGCAATGGCCGGGTATCAAAGGCCGTCGCTGCCATACTCGCGGAAGAGCCAGGCAATGTCTCCGCCAGGGCATTACGCAGGGCGATGTTTTGTTCGTCGATGCTGCTGCGGCGTTGATGGAATGCATCAGCCACCTGCTCGCAGAGGTCGGTAAATGCAGGCAAGCCGTGGCGCGGTGTTTTGGGAAAATAGGTACCGCCAAAAAATGGCGTGCCGTCGGGCGTGAGGAACATCGTCAGCGGCCAGCCGCCCGCACGCTGCGCGAGCATTTGATGCGCGGTCTGATAAATCTGGTCGAGGTCCGGCCGTTCTTCACGATCCACCTTGATATTCACGAACAGCCGGTTCATCACCTCCGCCACCGCTGCGTCTTCAAATGATTCATGCGCCATGACATGACACCAGTGGCAAGCCGAATAGCCGATGGAGAGCAGGATAGGCCGGTTTTCCTCCCTCGCCTGGGCCAGCGCCTGTTCATCCCAGGGCTGCCATGCCACCGGGTTATGCGCATGTTGCAGCAGATAAGGCGAGGTGGCAGTGGCCAGGCGATTGACGGGGGATTGAGCAACAGATGACGACATGGGCGCCTCGCGCACGAAAAGGCTATGGTAACTGAAGCCAGGCTTGGACGTTCCTGCAAAACACTTTGTCCAGCGGCTTTCTTGGCGTTGGTTTGGCGTTGCGCGCCGTGTTGCCAGCGCCGACTTTTCCATCCGCTGCGCTGTTATCGTTGAGCAAGATGCGCCAAAGGAAAACCCAACCGTTCGCGGTTGGGTTTGCATGGGTTGGTGGGCCCAGCTGGACTTGAACCAGCGACCAATCGATTATGAGTCGACTGCTCTAACCAACTGAGCTATGGGCCCGTAATCGGTGGTGTCAGGTTTCCGAATCAAGGAAGCTGCGCAGTTTTTCCGAGCGGGTCGGGTGGCGCAGCTTGCGCAGCGCCTTGGCTTCGATCTGGCGGATACGCTCGCGGGTGACGTCGAACTGCTTGCCGACTTCTTCCAGCGTGTGGTCGGTATTCATTTCGATGCCGAAACGCATGCGCAGCACCTTGGCTTCGCGTGGCGTGAGGCTGTCGAGAATGTCCTTGGTCACGTCGCGCAGGCTGGAAAACAGGGCCGCTTCGTTAGGTAGCAGCGTAGCTTGGTCTTCGATGAAGTCGCCCAGGTGGGAATCATCATCATCGCCAATCGGCGTTTCCATGGAAATCGGTTCTTTGGAAATTTTCAGGATGCGGCGAATCTTCTCTTCCGGCATTTCCATTTTTTCCGCCAACACGGCGGGCAGCGGTTCTTGCCCGGTTTCCTGCAAAATCTGGCGGCTGATGCGGTTCAGCTTGTTGATGGTCTCGATCATGTGCACCGGGATGCGGATGGTGCGCGCCTGGTCGGCGATCGAACGCGTAATCGCCTGGCGGATCCACCAGGTGGCATAGGTCGAGAACTTGTAGCCGCGGCGATATTCGAATTTATCCACGGCTTTCATCAGGCCGATGTTGCCTTCCTGGATCAGATCGAGAAATTGCAGGCCGCGGTTGGTGTATTTCTTGGCGATCGAGATGACCAGACGCAGGTTGGCCACGGTCATCTCGCGCTTGGCGCGCCGCGCCTTGGCTTCGCCGGTGGACATCTGCTTGTTGATTTCCTTGAGTTCCTTGAGCGGGATGCCGATGCTGTTCTGCAAGTCGATCAGCTTGTGCTGCTCGTCAATGACATTGGGGGCATTGCGCATCAGCAGCGCGGCGTAGGGCTTGCCGGACTGGATTTCCTGCTTGACCCATTCCAGGTTGGTTTCGTTACCCGGAAAGGACTTGATGAAATGGGCGCGCGGCATATGCGTCTTATCAACACAGATGTGCAGGATCTTGCGTTCGTGGTTGCGCACGGCGTCCACCATGCCGCGCACCGAGGTGCACAGGCGTTCGATGGTTTTCGCGGTGAAGCGGATGTTCAGCAGTTCATCGGCAATTTGTTTCTTGATGCGCAGGTAGCCTTTATCTTCGGAACCCTTCTTGGACAAGGCCAGATGCAGCTTGCCATAGAGCGCATGGATCAGCGAGAAGCGTTCAAGCGCTTCCTGCTTGAGCTTCTGCAGGGAGGCTGAAACCCGCGCGCTGCCATCGTCGTCATCGCCGAAGTCATCTTCGACCTCTTCTTCAACAGCAGCCGCTTCGAGGTCTTCTTCGGGGGCATTCGGATCAATCAGGCCGTCAATCAGCTCATCGATGCGCATTTCGTCGCGCGCGACTTTGCCGGCCATGTCGAGCATCGCCACCACCGTGGTCGGGCAGGCGGAAATGGCCATGATCATGTGCTTCAGGCCGTCTTCGATACGCTTGGCGATTTCGATTTCGCTTTCGCGGGTGAGCAGCCCGACAGAGCCCATTTCACGCATGTACATGCGCACGGGGTCAGTCGTGCGGCCGAATTCCGAGTCAACGGTAGACAGCGCCTGTTCCGCCTGCTCTTCAACTTCTTCGGCATCCACCGGGGCGGGCGAGGCGTTGGTCAGCAGGAGTTCTTCAGCCGCCGGCGCCTCGTCAAAGACCTGGATCGACATGTCGGCAAATGTGGCGATGATGGATTCAATCTGTTCGGCATCAACCATCTCGTCGGGCAGATGGTCGTTGATTTCGGCATAGGTCAGGTAGCCGCGTTCCTTGCCCAGAGCGATCAGTGTCTTGAGGCGGCTGCGCTTGGCATCCAGGTCAAGCGGCGCAGCTTCGGGGGCGATGATCAGTTTTTCCTTGCTCTTGCGCTTACGGGTTTTGGTGTCTGCTTCGACCGTCGCGGCGGGCTGCGCAACGACTTCTTGCTCGACGGCCTTTTCAGCTTTGCGTGCGGTTGTTTTCGGCGCAGCGGCTGGCTTTGCCGCTGGTGCGGATTTCTTCGCCACTGGGGCTTTGGTGGCTGGCGCAGGTTTGTTTTTCGCGGTGGGTTTACTGGGCATGATGGTCCTCGACAGGAAGGCGATGGCGGCACGATACGTACCCCACAAGTCATCTTGCGCACTCGTGGTCTGGGCGTTGGCAACTTCACGACGCGAATACGCTGGGGAACCGCAGATTATATCAGATGGCGGTATCTGACGCAGCCGGTGCGACAATCCGCTTCTTTGCCAGCAGCTGGGCCAGGTGCTGCAGTTCTTCCGGGCTGAGCCCGTCCCGGGCGCGGGCTGTCAATTGCTTGATCTCTCTGGTCAGTTGGGTATGCTGCAAATAAGCGATGGCGTCATTGAGCACTTCTTCCATTGATGATGCGTCGATTTCGCCTGTACTGGCGGTAGCCATGGCGGCAATCAGTCCTTCGTGTTCGCTGCCGCGGAAGAACTCTAGCAGCATGCCAAAATCGCCCGTGGACAATTCGCCGTGCTCAATGGCATTGGCGATGGCGTGCAGCGCCGCGCCGGCAGGTTGTTCGTGCGCAACTAGGTCGAGTGGCAGGCGGGTCGCCCAGGCGGGCTTGTGCAGCACGATTTCCAGCAGTTTGTGCTCGATTGATGAAGGCGCTGGCCGTTGTTTTGTGCGCGCTGGGGCGTAACGGGCGCGCACCAGCGGCTTGAGCTCGCATTGCGCTTCGACTTCAGCCTGCGCCAATTGCGCGCGGGCAGCGATTTCCTTGACAATCTGCACGCGCAGGATAGGCGCGGAAATTTTTTGCAGCAAGGGCTTGGCAAGGTGCACCAGCTTGGCGCGGCCTTCGGCGGTGACTGGCGGGCTTTGCGTGGCCAGTTCGCGCACCAGGAATTCGGAAAGCCGGGTTGCGTTCCTCGTGTGCTGGATGAAGGCTTCCTTGCCATGCTCGCGGATGAATTCGTCGGGGTCTTGCGTACCTGGCATTTGCAGGATTTCAACGGTTTTGTTATCGGCCAGATGGCCCAGGCTGGCTTCCATCGCGCGCCAGGCCGCGCGGTCACCGGCGCTGTCGCGGTCGAAGCAGAAGACGACGCGGCTGGCGAGTTTGAGCAGTTTTTGCACGTTGGCATCGGTGGCCGCCGTACCCAGGGTGGCGACCACGTTTTCAACGCCGTGCTGGGCCAGCCCGACGACATCCATATAGCCTTCAACCACCAATACGGTGTCTGCCTCCTGGATGGACTTGCGAGCTTGCGGCAAACCGTAGAGTTCGCGCCCTTTTTCAAACAGCGGCGTTTCTGGCGAATTGAGGTATTTGGGTTCGCCCGGCCCGATGACGCGCCCGCCGAAACCGATGACATTGCCGCGCTGGTCGAGAATGGGGAACATCACCCGGTCGCGGAAGCGATCATAACGGCGGCCTTGGTCATTGACGATCACCAGGCCGCATTCGACCAGCGCGGCGTCGCTGTAATCAGGAAATACCTGTTGCAGCCCTTGCCAGTCATCCGGTGCATAGCCGAGGCCGAATTTGGCGGCAATCTCACCGGTCAGGCCGCGCGCGCGCAGGTAATCAATTGCCTTGGGCGAGGTCTTGAGTTGTTCGCGGTAAAAGCGCATGGCGCGCGCCATCAGCTCTGTCAGTGGCGCTTTTTTGGCCTGTGCCGCACGGTTGCGTTCTTCATGGGGAACCGACATTCCTACCGAAGAAGCCAGGTCTTCCACCGCCTCGATAAAGCCGAGGCCGGCATACTGCATGACAAAACTGATGGCGCTGCCGTGTGCGCCGCAACCAAAGCAGTGATAGAACTGCTTGCTCGGACTGACCGTGAACGACGGCGTTTTTTCGGCATGGAAGGGACAGCAGGCGCTGAAATTTGCCCCCGTTTTGCGCAGCGTGACGTGGCGTTCGACCACCGTCACGATGTCGATGCGGGCGAGAAGTTCCTGGATAAAGCTGTCGGGGATCACGTCCGCATTATGCGCCGATCAACGTGCGCTGAGACCGGCTTTGACCAGGCGCGAGACTTCGCCCATGTCGGCGCGCCCGGCGACTTGCGGTTTGACCAGGGCGATGACCTTGCCCATGTCGGCCGGTGCGCTGGCGCCGGATGCCTTGATGGCCTGCGTGACAATGGCCTCAATCTCGACGGCGCTCATGGCCTGCGGCATATAGGTAGTGAGCACGGCGGCCTCGAATTTCTCGGCGTCCGCCAGATCCTGCCGCTTGGCGGATTCGTATTGGGTGATCGAGTCCTTGCGCTGCTTGAGCATTTTTTCAATCACTGCAACCACACCCGCATCATCCAGCTCGATGCGTTCATCCACCTGCTTTTGCTTGATGGCGGCGAGCAGCAGGGACAGCGCATCCTTGCGGGTGCGTTCACCAGCTTTCATCGCGGCTTTCCAGTCGGCGCTGATGCGTTCTTTGAGTGGGGTGGTGGTCATTTCGAATCCTTTGCGGAAAGACAAAAACCGCCTGGCGGCGGTTTTCTTGGCGTCATCATTGCCTTTTATCAGATTTGCGGCAAGCCCAATCTTTTGAGCGCCACATTGCTGATGCGCTTTTTAATAAAGCTTCGGCGGCAACAGTTGGCTGCTGAGACGTTTTTTGTGCCGCTTGACAGCGGCAGCGGCCTTGCGCTTGCGCTCGGCGGTCGGTTTTTCGTAGAACGTGCGTGCGCGCAGTTCGGTGAGGAGCCCCACTTTTTCGATGGCGCGCTTGAAGCGGCGGACAGCGACTTCAAACGGCTCGTTTTCTTTGACGCGTATACCAGGCATTGCAGTGACCTTGATAAAACGAAGAGGCGCGTATTCTAAGGATTTTTGGCGGGATGTCAAAGGGTAGAATTTGCCCATGCGTGTACTTGGTATTGAATCCTCCTGTGACGAAACCGGTCTGGCCCTCTACGACACCGAACGAGGCCTGCTGGCGCATGCCGTGCACAGCCAGGTGACGATGCACGAAGCCTATGGC
>JBAQUE010000295.1:0-6910 GCA_049297315.1 Rugosibacter sp. | reverse complement strand
CCATAGGGCGATTTCTCGGTCCAGTAGATGACGTGTTTGAGCGGCGTATTGAGAACAATCGGCAACAGCAGCTTGCGGCGGAGGTGCGGCATATTCCAGCCGTCGTAGAAAAAAGTCGTGGACAGCAGACATAGCCCGCTGACCTGCCCACCCTTCTCCTTGGCCAGCAACAGCGCCATCAACGCCCCCATGGACAATCCGGCGACATACACGCGCCGATGCCTGGCCTTCAAGGCATCAAAAGCCATGGCGATGCCGTTGTACCAGTCCTGCCAGCGGGTTTTTTTGAGGCTGGCGATGCTGCCGCAGTGTCCCGCCAGCGCCGGGCACATGACGCTGAACCCCTGTTTTTCCAGCCGTTTGGCGATGGGCTTCATCTCGGCTGGCGTGCCGGTCAGGCCATGAATCAACAACACTGCATCATCACTGGTGTAGGCATTCGTATGGTCAAAATAGTAGCCGGTGTTGCCCAGGCAATTTTCAATGCTCGGATCCATTGCGTCTCCTTATGCCATCCAGTTATTCAGCCCCACACCGCCGCAACAGCATGTCAAACAAGTGGATGCCGAGGTCGATTTCTTCTTCTGTAATCAACAATGAAGGCGCCAGGGTAATCACGTTCTTCTCGTAGCCGCCGATGTCCAGCACCAGGCCATATTTCTTGTCGTTGACCAGCAGATCACCCTTCAGTCCTTCATTGAAGACACGGTCAGCCAATGCGCGGCTGGCGGTAAAGCCGTCTTTCTCGCACAGTTCGATACGCAGTGCGAGACCCAGGCCGCTCACATCACCCACCACTTTCCAGCGCGACTTCAGCTCATGCAGGCGCTTGAGAAAGTAGGCGCCGCGGGCGCGCACATGGGGCTCAAATTCCTCGCCCTGGGTCATCTTCAGCACTTCCAGCGCAACAGAAGTGCCGAGCGGGTTAGAGGCAAACGTGGAGTGCGTCGAGCCCGGCGGAAATTTCTCCGGTGAAATCAGCTCCTCGCGCGCCCAGATGCCTGACAGCGGATTCAGCCCATTGGTGATGGCTTTGCCGAATACAAAGATATCCGGAATGATGTCAAAGTTCTCCCATGACCACAGCTTGCCCGTGCGGTAAACGCCCATCTGGATTTCATCGGCGACCAGCAGCACATTGCGTTTTTTAAGGCTTTCCTGCAGCTTCTTCATGTAGCCGTCTGGCGGGATGATGTAACCGCCCGTGCCCTGCATCGGCTCGATATAGAACGCGCCAAATTCACACTGCTTGGCCTTCTCATCCCACACCGACTGATACTCGGTATCAAACAGCTTTTCGAATTCCTTGTGGCAATAGGTGTCGCAAGTTTCCACCTTCATGTCATACGGACAGCGAAAGCAATAGGGATAAGGCACGAAATGCGCGCGGTCGGCAAAGTTGCCGAAACGACGACGGTAGCGATAACTGGAGGTGATGGCAGAAGCGCCCAGCGTGCGGCCGTGGTAACCCCCCATGAAGGCGAACTGGTGCGTCTTGCCGGTGTGGTTGCGTACCACTTTCAGCGAATCCTCCACCGCCTGCGCGCCGCCGACATTAAAGTGCACACGGCCTTTTACGCCATATTTTTCTTCCATGTACTTGCAGATAATCTCGGCCAGGTCGACTTTTTCCTTATGCAGGTATTGGCTGGCCAGCTGTGGCAGGGTATCAATCTGTTTGTGCAATACATCGCTCAAGCGCTTGTTCTTGTAGCCGAAATTAACGGCCGAATACCACATCTGCCAATCCAGATACGGGGTATTGTTTTCGTCAAACAGAAAGCTGCCTTCGCAACCTTCAAAGACTTTCGGTGGATCAGCGTAATTGACGGTGTCGCCATGCGAACAATACTTGTCGTTTTTTTCAAGAATTTCAAGAATTTTCTGATTCATTTTTTTCAATCATAGGGTTGAAAATTGAGATGCTAAGAAGCCAAACCCACCGCAGCTTGGCGTTTTTCCTGCGGCCAAGCATGTACTTCTGACAACACCTCATCAAAGGTCGTAAATTTGATATGCGGAATCGCATTGGCTTCGCAAAATGCAATCAGCGAGCCTTTGGCAAACACCACATCGGCTGTTTTAGCCAGGCACGCATCTGACTTGCCATCGCCGACAAGAACGACTTTTTGCTTGCTGCCAGAAAGCTCATCCGCCACCGCGCATTTGCACACGCCATTGCCCGCAGTACACTGCGGATTCTTGTGTGGCCATGAAATATCGATACCATCCACCACAAAGTGCAGTTTGTTGGCATATACCGGCAAGTCAGGAAATGCAGCATGCTTCATGGCAACCTTGATGGCATGGCCGAGACCATCGCTGACAATGGCTACTTTGGCAAACTGGCTGACATGCTTATGAAAACGCAGAAAGCTCTTATCCAGCTGGATTTCGCGGAAAAACTTTTCCAGCGAAACGCGGTCGGCCTTGACCATGCGCAATTGCTTTTGCATGCACTGCACGGCCGTAATTTCACCATCAAGCCATTCTTGTTCAATCGCTTCCCATGCTGGGTCGGCAAAGCGCTCCAGCATGGCATCTACCGTGTCACAGGTAGATAAAGTGCCGTCAAAATCTATAACGAAAAGCATGTTTCACTCCTGCCCTGTTATTAACCAGAGCGGGCAGATTAACCTTGAGCTTCTTACGAACTCCTTACGCAGAACAGAGGAACTCCGCGAAAGGAAACTGTAAGCTAAGCGGTTTACGCTTGGATCATCGGCTTGTCTGGCTGGCTGTTCTGTGTTTTTGTTTTTCTGAAGTCGGGTAGATAGATATTCTTTATTTCGCTATCGCCATCAGCGGCACCCAATAAATACCCGTTATGCGTATCCTGCTTGTAGAAGATGACAGCATCCTTGGTGAGGCCACGCAGCTTGTGCTGCAACAGGCAGGTTATGCCGTGGATTGGGCGCGCAATGGAAAAGATGCCGATCTGGCGCTCGGAGACCAGGTTTATGACCTTGTCCTGCTTGATCTAGGCTTGCCGCAAATGGATGGCTTCGAGGTTTTGCGCCGTTTGCGCGTACGTCAGTGCAGCCTGCCCGTACTCATTGTTACTGCGCGGGATTCAGTTGATGATCGCGTCAAAGGCTTGGATCTGGGCGCTGATGATTATGTTTTGAAGCCCTTTGACATGCCTGAACTGCTCGCCCGGATCCGCGTCCATCTGCGGCGTACCCAATCATTATTGACCAACAGCATTACCTACGGGCCGCTTGTCTATGACATGGCAGAGCGGATGATCAGGGTGAATGGCGAACCGATGGCTTTTCCGGCACGTGAACTGGGTATTTTGGAAGCCATGCTGCTCAAGGTGGGCAAAGTGATTTCCAACGAAAAACTTATGGAAAAACTGTGTAGCTGGGATGAGGAAATCAGCAGCAATGCAATTGAAGTTTATGTCCATCGTTTGCGCAAAAAGCTCCATCCGCTTGGCGTGAATATCATCACTGTGCGTGGCCTGGGCTATATGCTGGAAAAGAAAAATGACTAGATCGCTACGCCAGACTTTGCTGATATGGTTGCTGGCGCCCATGCTGATCTTGCTCAGCCTGGGGACCTTGCTGGTCTATCACCGCGCTTTAAGCTATTCCGAAAACGCTTACGACCGTGCCCTGATTGAATCCGCAAACGACATCGAACAGCTGGTGCGGGCATCGCTAAATCATGACGGAAGCATTGATATGCTCCACTCAATGAAAGAGATGCGCGACATCCTGTTAACCGATCAATACGACACGACCTTTTTCAGCATCCTTGACGAGCAAGGCCATGTGATTGCAGGGGATGGCAAGCTGCCGCTCCCCCCGGCGACAACTGATGGCACTGGCGGGGGAAAGCCTGTTCTCTATGATACGGCCGTTGACAAGAAACCGGTCCGCGCCATTTTCAACAAGTTGCCGATTACGGTGAAGGGCGATCCCCAAGCCTGGCATATCTTGCTTGGCGAGACATACAACAAGCGCGACAGATTGGCCAAGGACATTCTCATCGGTTTTGCCGTGCCGCAAACAATAGTCATTTTCCTTGCCATCCTGCTGGTTTTCATGGGCATCAGACAAGGGCTTGCGCCGTTGGAGACGTTGCGCAGTGCCATTGCAAAACGGACCCACAACGACATGCAGCCGCTGGATGTAAGCAAGGTGCCGATTGAGATACGCCCCATCCTGCAGGAAATCAATCGCCTGCTTGCACGTTTGCAAGGGATGGTTGAAGCCCAAAAACGCCTTACTGCCGATACCGCCCATCGGCTACGAACACCATTGGCAGGATTATCCGCACAGATCGACCTGGCACGGGCGCAAGATAACCCACCACAAACACGCCACGCACTGGATCAAGTCAAAAAAGTGTCATCCAACCTCAATCATGCCATCAGCCAATTGCTTTCACTGGCGCGCAATGATCCCAATGCGTCGCAGTCGCTGCATATGGAAGCGCTTGATCTTGCCCGGCTGGCGCGGCAAGTGACGATGGATTGGGCCGGGTCAGCCAATAGCCAAGGAATAGACCTGGGCTTTGAGAGCGATGGCATTCCTTCTGCCATCCATGGCGACCCGATGCGGATCAAGGAACTCCTGGACAATCTTTTGGACAATGCATTGCGCTACTGCCCTCGGGGTAGCCAGGTCAATGTCCGCGTAACGCAAGGCTGCACGTTGAGCGTTGAGGACAACGGGCCAGGCATCCCGCCAGAAGAACGGGAGCATGTATTTGAACGCTTCCATAGGGGGATCGATAGCCGGGCGGAAGGTAGCGGTCTGGGGCTTGCCATCGTCAAGGAAATTGCCGAAATACACGGTGGCAGCGTTAACGCAACGCAACGCAAGGTTGGGCAGGGCGCGTTATTCAGCGTAAATTTCCCTGTGCCTGTCCTTGGCGTCTCGACCGAAATGCCGCCTGCTTAAAGCCGTGGTGCAGCCCGCAGGTGTATAAATCTGTAGCCTTTACTCTACTGTCACTGACTTGGCCAGATTCCGCGGTTTGTCCACATCCGTGCCTTTGACCAGCGCAACGTGATAGGACAGCAATTGCAGCGGCACGACGTGCAGCACGGGGCTGAGCAGGCCGTAGTGTTCGGGCAGGTGCAGCACATGTACGCCGGGTTCTTCTGCCACCGCTGAATCGGCATCGGCGAATACATACAGTTCACCGCCGCGCGCGGCGACTTCCTTCAGGTTGGACTTGAGCTTTTCCAGCAGGGCGTCGTTCGGCGCGATGCTGATCACCGGCATGTCCTTATCCACCAGCGCCAGCGGGCCGTGTTTGAGTTCGCCCGCCGGATAGCCTTCGGCGTGGATGTAGGAAATTTCCTTGAGCTTCAACGCGCCTTCCAGCGCAATCGGATAATGCTGGCCACGGCCGAGAAACAGCGCGTGATGCTTGTTGGCGAACTGGCCGGCCCACTGCGTGATCGCGGCTTCGAGGCCGAGTACCTTTTGCACGGCCACCGGCAGGTGGCGCAAGTCATTCAGGTAGCGGGTTTCCTGCGTCGCATCCAGGCGGCCTGCCTGCTTGGCCAGCGTGGCGGCGAGCAGGAACAGCGCGGCGAGCTGGGTGGTGAAGGCCTTGGTCGAGGCGACGCCGATCTCGGGGCCGGCGCGGGTCAAAAAGCGCAGCGCGCATTCGCGCACGATGGCGGATTCAGGCACATTGCAGATCGCCAGCGTGCGCAGCATGCCTTGCGCCTTGGCGTGCTTGATCGAGGCCAGCGTATCGGCTGTTTCGCCGGATTGCGAAATCGCCACCACCAGTTGCTCGGCGGCGGGAACGGAAACCCGGTAACGGTATTCGCTGGCGATTTCCACCGTGCAGGGAATGCCGGCCAGTTGTTCTATCCAGTAGCGCGCTACCAGGCCCGAGTGGTAGCTGGTGCCGCAGGCGAGGATCAGCACGGATTTGACGCCAGAGAGCACGTCTGGCGCGGCGACGCCGAACAGGTTGGGCGTGAAGGTTTGCGCGCCGCCGATCATTTCCAGCGTGGCGGCGAGCGCCTGCGGTTGCTCGAAAATTTCTTTCTGCATGTAGTGCTGGTAATCGCCGAGCGCGACGGCGTCCGCGGAGAGGCTGCTCTGCGTCTCGGCGCGTGTTACCGCCGTGCCGCCAGCGCCGACTATTTGCAGGGCGCCTTGCGTGAGCTGCGCGCAGTCGCCATCCTCGAGATAAATCATCTGCCGCGTGACTTGCAACAGTGCAGCGGCGTCCGACGCGGCGTAGTAGCCGTCACTGCCTACGCCGAGCAACAGCGGCGCGCCGTGGCGGGCGACGATGATGCGTTGTTCGCCTTCTTTCAAGATGGCGATCGCATACGCGCCGATGAGCCTGGCCGTGGCGCTTTGCACGGCGGCAAACAGGTCAGGCGTGGTTTTCAGCATCTGCTGGATCAGATGGGCGATGACTTCGGTATCGGTGTCCGAGGTGAATGCATAGCCAGCGGCTATCAATTCTTCACGCAGAACGGCGTAGTTTTCAATGATGCCGTTATGCACCACGGCCAGCCCGCCAGAAATATGCGGGTGGGCATTGCGTTCGCTGGGCACGCCGTGGGTCGCCCAGCGCGTGTGGGCGATGCCCATCTGCGCGGCTTGCCCCGCTGCCTGCGTGGCCAGCTCAGTGACACGGCCGACGCTGCGCAGGCGGGTCAGGGCAGGATTCAGCAGCGCCAGCCCGGCCGAGTCGTAACCGCGATATTCGAGGCGTTGCAAACCTTCAATCAGTACCGGCACAATGTTGCGCGCGGCAACGGCGGCGACAATCCCACACATGGGCTAATCCTTTTTCTGTTTGGCGGGGCGCTGCCACCCAGCAACGGAAACCTGTTTGGCGCGCGAAACGGTCAGTTGATCGGGTGGCGCATCCTTGGTCAAGGTCGTGCCCGCGCCCAGCGTCGCGCCACGGCCGACGG
>JBAQUE010000294.1:0-4322 GCA_049297315.1 Rugosibacter sp. | reverse complement strand
CGCACGCGGCAGGGTGAAGTGGTCGGCCAGCAGGTCGAACCATTCGCCCATCAACAGCGCTGAATCATCGCTGATGTTATAAGTGCGGTTAGGGCGGCCGCGGCGTAGCGCGGCAAGACATGCGCGTCCCAGGTCGGTGGCATGGATATGGTTGGTGTGGCTGTCTTCTGCCGGCTCAAAGAGCGGCAAGCCTTGGCGCAAGCGTTCCAGCGGCAGCCGGTCAGCGGCGTAAATGCCCGGCGCACGCAGGATGCTGACACAACACTTGCGGCCAGCGAATCTCCGCAAGCGACGCTCAGCATCGATGCGCCGTATCGCCCGCGCCGACTTTTTGGCCGGTGCAGACAACGAACTCGTTTCGCTCACCACCGCGCCCTGGCTGTCGCCGTATACGCCCGTGGTGCTGATGTAGATAATGCGTCGTGGTAGACTTTTTCGGTGACGCAATTTACTGAGTGCGCTGAGCAGGTGCATGGTGCGGGTATCCGTTTCACCTGTCGCAGGCGGTGGTGCGCTATGGATCACGGCGTCGGCAATGCCCGCCAGGCGGCGCAAGGTAGCGGGTTGGTCAAGGTCGCCTGCAATCTGGCGCACGCCCAGCGCCGTCAGCCGGGGGTCGCGGGTACGCACCAGCGCCAGCACCTGCCAGCCTTGCAGCAATTCGGGAAGCACGCGGCGCACTACGTCGCCGCAACCGACAATCAACATTCTTCGGGACTTTTTTTTCACTGGACAATTATCGCATGGCCTTTGAACGCTCCTTGCAGGTTAGCCTCGTCCCCAGCGGACACCACTTTGTCACCAGCGGCGAAGACACGCTGCTGCAAGCCGCGCTGGATGCCGGCCTGATCCTGCCCTACGGTTGCCGCAACGGCGCCTGCGGTTCCTGCAAGGGGCGCGTGCTCGATGGCCTGGTTGACCACGGCAACCCGCAGCCCGGCACCTTGTCGATGGCAGACCGCGCCGCAGGCCATGCGCTGCTTTGTTGCGCCAAACCGCTGTCTGATGTAGTGCTGGAATGCCGCGAAGTGGGCAGCGCGCGCGACATCCCGGTGAAGACCATGCCCTGCCGCGTCGAGTCGCTGGAGCGCCTGGCCGATGATGTGATGCTTTTGTCATTGAAGCTGCCGGTGAATGAACGCCTGCAATTCATCCCCGGCCAGTACATCGAGTTTCTGCTCAAGGACGGCAAGACGCGCGCCTTTTCGCTGGCCAACGTGCCGCAGGAAGGTGAGTTCCTGCAACTGCATGTGCGCCATATCGCCGGTGGCGAATTCACCGGCCATATCTTCAATACGATGAAATCCAAGGAAATCCTGCGCCTGCGCGGCCCCTATGGCAGTTTTTTCCTGCGCGAAGAATCCGCCAAGCCGATCATTTTCGTTGCGGGTGGCACCGGCTTTGCGCCGATCAAGAGCATCATCGAGCATGCGCTGCAGAGTGGCGTGCAACATGGCCAACTGCGGCCGATGACGCTCTACTGGGGCGCGCGCAACCGGGCGGGTTTGTATCTGCATGAATTGGCGCAACGCTGGGCAGCGGAGTATGAGCATATCCGCTATGTGCCGGTGCTCTCCGAACCTGCCGCAGCAGACCAATGGACAGGCCGCACGGGGCTGGTGCATCAGGCCGTGCTGGAAGATCAATCATCGCTTGGCGCGTTTCAGGTTTACGCCTGCGGCGCACCGGCGATGGTGGATGCGGCGCAACGCGATTTCATTGCGCAGGGATTACCGACGGAAGCGTTTTTTGCAGATGCGTTTACGTTTGCCAACGCGGCGAGCTGATTTTTTCGGAACTATCGCCGTGTCCCCAACGCCGACTTTTCTTTTACGTCATTCGCCCAGATAAGCCGCCCGCACGCGCGGGTCGGCCAGCAGATTGTCGGCGCTGTCGCTTAACGTGATCGCGCCGCTTTCCATCACATAGCCACGGCTGCACACGGTGAGCGCAAGCCGCGCGTTTTGCTCGACCAGCAGTATCGTCACGCCGCTTTGCGCCACGCTGCGGATGGCGTCGAACACGGTTTGCACCATCAGCGGCGCGAGTCCCATCGACGGCTCATCGAGCAGCAGCAGTTGCGGTTTGCCCATCAGGGCGCGGGCGATGGCCAGCATCTGCTGCTCGCCGCCAGAGAGTGTTCCTGCCAGTTGCCGCCGACGTTCCGCCAGGCGCGGAAACAGCGCATACATGCGCGCTTCATCCTCTTGAACCGCCGCGCGGTCTTCCGGCCGGTGGCGGTGATACGCGCCCATCGCCAGGTTCTCCGCCACGGTCAGGCGCGCGAACACGCCGCGCCCTTCGGGCACCAGCGCCAGCCCCTGGCTGATCAGCGCATGGGCGGGCAAGCCATCAATGCGTCGCCCTGCGTAATAAATTTCGCCACCCGCCGGAATCATGCGCGCCAGGGCTTTCAGCGTCGACGTTTTGCCCGCGCCGTTGGCGCCAATCAGGCACACCATCTCGCCCGCGGCCACGCTGAAGGAGATGCCCTTGATGGCCGTGATATTGCCGTAGCGTACCTGCAGGTTCGCGACATTCAGCAAGGGCGGTTTCTCGACTGCGCCGTGCAATGGCATGTCATGCGTCCGCGCCAAGATAAGCCTCGATCACTTTGGGGTTGCGCTGCACTGCGGCGGGCACGTCGTCCGCAATTTTCTGCCCATAGTCCAGCACGGCGATGCGGTCGCACAGCCCCATCACCAGCTTGATGTCATGCTCGATGAGCAGCACGGTGAAGCCGTCGTCGCGCAGCCGCACAATCAGGGAGCGCAGCGCTGTGGTTTCGGTGGCATTCATGCCGGCGGCGGGTTCGTCCAGCGCCAGGAGTTGCGGCTCGGTGGCCAGCGCGCGCGCGATTTCCAGCCGCCGCTGATCGCCATAGGAAAGGTTTTTCGCCAGGTCGTCAGCGCGCGCGGCAATGCCCACATAGGCCAGCAGCTCGTCAGCCCGCTGGCGAATCGCCGCTTCTTCTTCGCGTTGCGCATAGCTGCGCAGCACCGCCCCGGCAACGCCGACTTTGCTGCGCGCATGGCGGCCGACCATGACATTCTCACGCGCGCTCATGTTGGCAAACAGGCGGATGTTCTGGAAGGTGCGCGCAATGCCGGCTTGCGCGACACGATGCGGTTCGCCCAGCGGCAGCGGGTTGCCCGCGAAAATCACCTCGCCCTCATCGCGCGGATAGAGCCCCGTCAGCACATTGAAAAACGTGGTCTTGCCCGCGCCATTCGGCCCGATCAGGCCATAGATTTCGCCGCGTTGTATGGAGAGGGAAACATCTTGCAGCGCACGCACGCCGCCAAAACGCTTGCCGATGTTGCGCGCCTCAAGGAGGGGCAGCGCCGTCATCAGGAATTGAATTCCTGACGATGGCGCGGGTCAGGCCACAAGCCGGACGGGCGATACAGCATCACGGCAACCAGCGCTACGCCAAACAGCAGCATGCGCAGGTTTTCCGGATCGACCAGCACCTGCCCGAAAACCGCCTGCTGCACCGGCCCCGCACCATGGCGGAAGGCTTCGGGCAAGACGGTCAGCACCAGCGCGCCGAGAATCACGCCGGGAATATGCCCCATGCCGCCGAGCACCACCATGCACAACACCATGATCGACTCCATCAGGCTGAAACTTTCCGGCGAGACGAATTCCTGAAAGCTGGCGAACAAGCCGCCCGCCAGGCCGCCGAAACTGGCGCCCATGGCGAAGGCCAGCAGCTTGACGTTGCGCGTATTGATGCCGCATGCCTTGGCCGCCATTTCATCCTCGCGGATCGCCGCCCAGGCGCGGCCGATGCGTGAATCCTGCAAACGCAATCCGGCCAGCATGACGAGTAGCGCCAGCGCCAGAAAAAAATAATAGGTGAGCACCAGCGCGGGCACCGTCACGCCAAAAACATCCAGCGATTGCGACAAGGCGTGGCCGCCGATGTGTATCGGGTCGATGCTGGCGATACCCTTGGGACCATTGGTGATATTCACCGGCGCGTTCAGGTTGTTCATGAAAATACGCACGATTTCGCCAAAGCCCAGCGTTACGATGGCCAGATAATCGCCGCGCAAACGCAGCGTCGGCGCGCCCAGCACCACACCAAAGCCGCACGCGGCCAACGCCCCCACCGGCAGGATGGCCCACACCGGCCAGTGCAAGCCGAACTGCGGCGAAGCGAGCAGCGCATACACATATGCGCCGACGGCATAGAAAGCGATGTAGCCCAGATCCAGCAAGCCCGCAAAGCCGACCACGATGTTCAGCCCCAAGGCCAGCATCACATACAGCAGCGCAAAATCGAGCACCCGCAGCCAGGTGTTGCCCAGGCCTGC
>JBAQUE010000293.1:0-2704 GCA_049297315.1 Rugosibacter sp. | reverse complement strand
TGCGGAGGCTGCAACAACCACTGCCGCTCTTGCCACCCGCCTATCGCCCGATGAATCGGGCTCCTACAAGGGGTTGTAAGCCGGAAGCCCAGATTTTTCCGGCCACTTCTGCTACCCGACATGGTTTGTCGCGCATTTTTTTCGCTGCGCAGACTGAGTTCCTCCGCAGTTGGCAGGCCAGTGCCGGGAAACAACTGTTTTCCGTCACTTGGCGATGCCCAAGAACACCGCCAAGCAACGCTCCACCTCTACCAGCGCATCCGCATCAATGCGCCCAAAGGCTGGCCCCACCTTATCCCGCTTCACCGTCATGGCCTTGTCCACCATGACTTGCGAAGGCTTCTGCAAACCGTTCTCCGCATTCGGGTAAACCGTGATACGCAACAGCGGTGCGGCAACAAGCGTACTTGTTACCGGCAGCACGGTAACGGTGGCGTGCTCGTTGAACTGGTCAGCCTGAATCATCAAGGCGGGTCTTGGTTTGCCCAAGTCGCCTTGCATGGCAATGATCACGAAATCGCCTCGCCTCATTCCGTCCAGCCGTCCACGTCCGCTAAGGCTTCATCCATGAAGTGCTGCATATCGGTGTCGGCCATGTCCGCCTGAGCGGCAAGGCGGGACTGGCGGCGGCATTCCTCGGCAAAGTCGGGGCGGCGCGTGTCAGGCACCCAAATTTGCACCGGGCGAAGTCCGGCCATGCGCAAGGCGTCGCGGTGCTTCTGAACTCGTGAATTTACATGTGTCATGTTGGCCTCCTTGTCGTTACATGCAACATTCTACGGCCCATCGGTGTTACATGCAACATCGGCGGAATTTTCTGGGCTTCCGGCTTACAACCCCTATTTGCAGCCAAGGTTTGATCTTCCAACAATGTAATGAGCCACAGTGTAGCCCACGCGACACACTGCAAATCGCCCTCCGCGCCTCCGTATCATCCGTCCCGTCGCATCGCCCGATGAATCGGGCGCCTACACCGCCGCCGTGTGATCTTTTCCTGTTGTAGCGGTCACCGTTATATTATTCGCGCTTCAGCGATCAGTTCTTTTACCTGAATGGAAAGCTTGCAAATATCCTCGCTGCAATACTGCGCGGGACATCTGACAACAACATCACGTTTGCAGAATTACGCTATGCGCTAGAGACGCTTGGTTTCGAAGTCCGTGTCAAAGGTGACCATTTCATTTATACGAAACAAGACATTACTGAAATTATTAACATACAGCCACTGGGTAGCAAGGCGAAAGCCTATCAGTTTAAGCAGGTTAGAGCGCTCATTCTCAAATACAAGCTGGCGAGGTAAAGATCATGCAAAGCCGTTATGAATTGGTGATTTATTGGAGCGATGAAGATCAAAACTTTATCGCGGAAGTGCCTGAGTTGCCTGGATGCATGGCTGATGGCGCGAGTTATCAGAAAGCCGTCGAAAATGTTGAAGTCATTATTGACGAATGGCTGGCCACCGCACATGCGTTAAACCGGCAGATCCCGGAACCCGCAGGAAAGCTCATGTACGCTTAAAACAGGCTGCCCGTAGGGAGCCCACGTTCATCGAGCTCCTACGCAACCGTGCCCATTTCGCCTGCCTTTTGTAGGAGCGCGATTCATCGCGCGATGCGGAGGCCGCAACAACCACCGCCGCTCTTGCCACCGCCTATCGCCCGATGAATCGGGCTCCTACAAAATCACCGCGCCCTGTAGGAGCGCGATTCATCGCGCGATAACCCGCTTTCATGCCTCCTGCCCCTACCGCCGGCCCGGTCTCCCGTTGCCCCCGATGCACGCGGGAGTATGATTGCCCTTATAAGTTTGCAATGAGGAAGAACCTATGGGCCAAGTCACCATTTACCTCGACGACGAGACAGAGCAGCGCCTCAAGCGCGTGGCCGCTGCCGCCAAAATGCCCGTGAGCCGCTGGATAGCGAAACTCGTGAAGGACAAGACCCGCACCCAGTGGCCGGATTCGGTGCGGGAATTACCCGGCGCCTGGAGCGACTTTCCGGAAGCCGAGGCGCTACGACGAAACCCCGCCGTGGACGTGCCGCGGGAACCGCTTTAGATTTTTTAGATGTTCGCGCTCGACACCAACACCCTGATTTACTTCTTCAAGGGAAGCGGCCGGGTCGCCGAGCGGCTGCTTGCCACGGCGCCGACAGAAATCGTCATCCCGGCAATTTCCGTCTACGAAATCGAAACCGGGATTGCCAAATCCCGGGAGCCGGACAAGCGGCGCAAGCAGTTCGACCAACTCCTCGAACTGGTCGCCATCCTGCCTTTCGACCAGGCGGCGGCAAACCATGCGGCCGCCATGCGCGCCTCTCTGGAAAACACCGGCCAACCCATCGGATCGCTGGACACACTCATCGCTGGCACGGTATTGGCGCACAACGCCACCCTCGTCACACGCAATCTGCGCGAGTTCGAGCGGGTCCCGAAGCTGCTTTTTGGTGAACTGGTTCGACTGACTTCGCAGACCGGTTCGATGCCTTGCGCGGGCGCGCGGCAATCCGCCCCTGTCCCGTCGCATCGCCCGATAAATCGGGCTCCTACAAAAACCATCGCGCCCTGTAGGAGCGCGATTCATCGCGCGATGCGGAGGCCGCAACAACCACCGCCGCTCTCGCCACCCGCCCATCGCCCGATGAATCGGGCTCCTACAAAATCACCGCGCCCTGTAGGAGCGCGATTCATCGCGCGATGCGGAGGC
>JBAQUE010000292.1:0-4164 GCA_049297315.1 Rugosibacter sp. | reverse complement strand
ACATCTCTGACGCCTTCGAAGCCAAGCATGCCGAGCTTGCCGCCCAGCAAGCCCAGGGCGCCGACCCCGAGGATCCGGACGAATACCGCGCCGCCAGCATCTTCTGGGTGCCGCCGGAAGCGCGCTGGCAGCATCTGAAGTCGATGGCGCCCCAGCCGACCATCGGCCAGCTCATCGACGACGCGATGACTGCCATCGAACGCGATAACCAGACGCTGAAAAGCGTACTGCCGAAGGACTATGCGCGGCCAGGCCTCGACAAGCAGCGCCTTGGGCAGATCATCAACCTGGTCAGCGACATCGCCTTTTCCACGACGCCCATAGCGGGCGGTGGCAGCACCACCGACCGCGCCAAGGACACCCTGGGCCGCGTGTATGAGTACTTTCTCGCGCGCTTCGCCAGCGCCGAGGGCAAGAGTGGCGGCCAGTTCTACACCCCATCCAGTGTGGTGCGCGCGCTGGTCGAGATGCTCGCGCCCTACAAAGGCCGCGTCTACGACCCCTGCTGCGGCTCGGGCGGCATGTTCGTCAGCAGCGAAAAGTTCATCGAGGCGCATGCTGGCCACCTGGGCGACATCTCCATCTACGGCCAGGAGTCCAACTACACCACCTGGCGACTGGCCAAGATGAACCTCGCCATCCGCGGCATCGACGCGCAGATCGGCCACGGCGACACCTTCCACCACGACGCCCACCCCGACCTCAAGGCCGACTACGTGCTGGCCAACCCGCCCTTCAACGACAGCGACTGGCGCGGCGAGCTGCTCAAGGACGACAAGCGCTGGGTCTACGGCGTGCCGCCCGCGGGCAACGCCAACTACGCCTGGGTGCAGCACTTCATCCACCACCTCGCGCCCACCGGCCTCGCCGGCTTCGTGCTCGCCAACGGCTCGATGTCGTCCAACCAGTCAGGCGAGGGCGAAATCCGCAAAGCCATTATCGAGGCCGACCTGGTGGACTGCATGGTGGCGCTGCCCGGCCAGCTCTTCTACTCCACGCAGATCCCGGTCTGTCTGTGGTTCCTTCGTCGTGACAAGCGCCGACTCCCCTCGCCCTCAGGGAGAGGGGCCGGGGGTGAGGGTAGGGTCATCGACCGGCGTGGCGAAACGCTGTTCATCGACGCCCGCAAGCTCGGCTCGATGGTGGACCGCACCCACCGCGAGCTGACCGACGACGACCTCGCCAAGATCGCCGGCACCTATCACGCCTGGCGCGGCGACAAGATTTCTCCCTCTCCCCTCGCGGGAGAGGGCAGCATTTCTCTCCCTCTCCCTCAGGGAGAGGGCAGGGGTGAGGGTGGGTGCTACAAAGACATCCCCGGCTTCTGCAAATCCGCCACCCTCGACGCCATCCGCAAGCATGGCCACGTGCTCACCCCCGGCCGCTACGTTGGCGCGGAGGCCGTCGAGGACGACGGCGAGCCCTTCGCTGAGAAGATGCAGCGGCTCGCCGCGACCTTGCGCGAGCAACAGGCTGAAGCGGCGAAGCTCGACGACGCCATCGCCGCGAATCTCAAGGAACTTGGCTATGACCGATAAGCAAGCGGTCGTTCCGCTGGAACGCATCGAGACGCGGATTCTGTTTATGCGGGGCAGAAGATGCTGCCCGATGAAGGCCAGCCCGAACAAAATCGCACGGGAGCAGCCATGAGCCAGCCACCACAAGACGCCGCGTATACCCAACTTTATGCCTATATTCGTCAACTGGTTCTGGATGCACGCCAAGCAGTCAGCCGTGCAGTGGACACCTGTCAGGTCATGGCGAGTTTTGAAATCGGGCGGCGGATTGTCGAACATGAACAACAGGGGGCACAACGCGCGGAATACGGCAAGCAGGTACTCAAGGAATTGGCCCATCAGCTTACCGGCGAGTTTGGGCGTGGTTTTTCTCGCAGCAACCTGGAGTACATGCGCAAGTTCTTTTTGGTCTACCGTGATCGATTGCCTGACAAATCCCAGATGCTGTCTGGGAAATTCCAACCCGCACCGCCGCACAAATCCCAGAGGCTATCTGGCGGATTGCCCGAAGCCGCGCCATTTGTGCAACCGCCTGCTGCGCTGCTATGTCCTGATCGATCTCAAGCTCGGCAAGCTCGCGCACCAGGACCTGGGCCAGATGCAGATGTACGTGAACTACTTCGACCGTTACGTGAAGCAGGACGACGAGGCGCCCACGGTCGGCATTCTGCTGTGCAAGATGAAAAGCGACGCGCTGGTGGAAATCACCCCGCCCAGGGACAGCAACATCACCGCCGCGCGCTACCAGACTTATCTGCCGGACAAGGAGACACTGAAGCAGGAACTGCTGCACTGGGCGGAGGGGCAAGGGGACGGGGATGAATAAATGGGGCAGGCCAGGAAATTTGCCGGCAGTGGATGCCGCCGCCGTATCGCCAGCGCCGACTTTTGATAGTGGGCTGCCTTTGCTTGCTCATGCCGCTAAGCTGGAGGGGGTTGGGTATGGCGGGTGAATTCGCAGAGACGACTCTCGGACGCTTGCTGTCCTTTGCGAATGGCCGATCAAGCCCTGAACGAGCCGATGGCTTGTCATACCCGGTATACGGCTCGAACGGAATAATTGGGCACGCGGCTGAAGCCAATGCAGAGAGCAGCTCAATCATCATCGGCCGAGTAGGCAGCTACTGTGGTTCTCTCTATCTCAGCAAGCAGCGATGCTGGGTGACGGATAACGCAATTCGCGCGACTGCGCTCGACGACAACAACTCAAGATTCCTGTTCTACTTACTCAGTACGCTGAGTCTGAACAACTGGCGAGCGGGTTCCGGCCAACCACTATTGAATCAGGACATACTCAGCCGCATTCCCACTGCTGTTCCAGAACCCGCCGAACAACGCGCCATCGCCCACATCCTCGGCACGCTGGACGACAAGATCGAACTGAACCGGCGGATGAACGAGACGCTGGAGGCGATGGCGCGGGCGCTCTTCAAATCGTGGTTCGTGGACTTCGACCCCGTTCGCGCCAAAGCCGAGGGGCGCGATCCCGGCCTGCCCAAACCCCTCGCCGACCTGTTCCCGGATTCCTTCGAAGACTCGGAGTTGGGGGAGATTCCGAAGGGGTGGAGCCTCGTGCCGCTGCCCGAAGTCATTGACGTCAACCCGACCCGACCACTCCGCAAGGGCGTCGAGGCTCCCTATCTCGATATGGCGAATATGCCAACGCGAGGCCATTCGCCCGACGAGGTCGTAGAACGCGCTTTCGGATCGGGAATGCGCTTCTTGAATGGCGATACGCTGGTTGCACGCATCACCCCGTGTCTGGAAAACGGTAAGACCGCCTTCGTGGATTTTCTGAAGGCCGGAGAGGTTGGATGGGGATCGACCGAGTACATCGTCTTGCGCCCGAAACCACCGCTCTCGGAAGAATTTGCGTACTGCCTCGCACGCAGTGCAGAGTTTCGTGACTTCGCAATTCAGGGCATGACGGGGTCAAGCGGGCGGCAACGCGTACCAGCCGAATCACTATCTCACTTCCACGTGGTCGCCGCACCGAAATCCATTGCAGAGTCGTTCGGGCGGCTAATCAAACCACTTTTCGCACGCGCCAGCGCGGCGACCAAGGAAGGCCGAACACTTGCCGCCTTGCGCGACACGCTGTTGCCCAAGCTCATCTCTGGTGAACTTCGCATTAAAGACATTCGGCATAGTATGGAGCTGGCCAATTGAGTACGATCTTAGCAACCTTCAACGGCGTGAAATAGCTGCGGATAGAAAGGAGGAAATATGGTGCACACACGGAAAGGCGAAGACGCCTTCGGCTCTCTTTTTGAGGAAGACTATCTCCTGAGAACGCTTGGGCGTATCGCTCACGATCCCGATGTGGCGCTAACAGAACTTGTGGCAAACGCCTGGGATGCAGGCGCTTCATTCGTTGACATCACGATCCCTCCTGAAAAGCAGAACACGCTTGTCGTCTCAGATGATGGGCACGGGATGAGCGCAGCGCAATTCAAGAGCCGCTGGATGACGTTGGCCTATGATCGAGTTAAGCACCAAAGCCAGAATGTGGAATTCCCGCCAGAGCGTACGCACTGGAGGCGCCGAGCCTATGGTCGTAATGGAGTGGGTCGTCATGGCATGCTCTGTTTTGCGGATCGTTATGAGGTAGAAACATGGCGCGAGGGGAAGGGAGCACAGTTTGTCG
>JBAQUE010000291.1:0-3756 GCA_049297315.1 Rugosibacter sp. | reverse complement strand
CCGCAGGGACGGTCAAGCTCGATGCCGATCAGCAGGCCATCGCCGCGTATTTCCACAACACCGGATACATCGGCCAATGCATGCCTGAAACCATCACGGATCAATTCGCCAAGTTCTTTTGCTCGCGTCATCAGGTCATCGGTCTCGATGACTTTCAGCGTAGTCAGCGCGGCGGTGCAGGCCAGCGGATTGCCGCCAAAAGTCGAGCCGTGGTTGCCCGGCGCGAACACGCCCGCCGCACGTCCGGCGGCGAGGCAGGCGCCGATTGGCACACCGGAACCCAAACCCTTGGCCAGCGTCATCACGTCCGGCAATATGCCGGCGTGCTGATGCGCGAACCAGACGCCGGTGCGGCCCAGGCCGCATTGCACCTCATCCACCATCAGCAGCCAGTTTTTTTCATCGCATATCTTGCGCACGGCGCGCATGTATTCGTTGTGCGCGACGTTGATGCCGCCTTCGCCCTGGATCGGTTCAAACAGCACGGCGACCACATTCGGGTTGTTCGCGGCCACTTGCTCGATGGCCGCCAGGTCATCAAAGGGCACGCGGACGAAGCCGGTAACCAGCGGCTCGAACCCGGCTTGCGCCTTGCGGTTGCCGGTGGCTGAAAGCGTGGCCAGGGTGCGTCCGTGGAAGGCCTGCTCCATGACGATAATGGCCGGTTGGCCAATGCCCTGCTGATGGCCATACAAACGCGCCAGTTTGATCGCGGCTTCGTTGGCTTCGCATCCCGAATTGCAGAAAAACACCTCGTCCATTTTGGCGATGCGCGCCAGGTGGTCGGAGGCTTCTTCCGCCTCGCGGATGCGGTACAGGTTGGAAGTGTGGATCAGGCGGCCTACTTGTTCGCTGAGCGCCTTGACCAGGCGCGGGTGGTTATGCCCCAGGGTATTGACTGCAATGCCGGCCATCCCGTCAAGATAGGATTTTCCCTGCTCGTCAAACAAGCGGCAGCCCTCGCCGTGGGTAAAGGCGACGGGCAGCCGTCCATAGGTGTTCATCAAATGCGGCATTCACGCGCTCCGCGAAAAAATTGTGCAAATAACAGTAAGTACAAAAAAACATACGGCGGCCAAAAATCAACAGGCCGCCGTGGTTCAAAAAAATTGGGTTGCAGGTTGCAATCACTGGCTGCAACAGCGCGCCAACTATACTCAGGATAGGGGCAAATTTCAACCACAGGCAAGCGTTGTGTATTGGCCAAAAGCCGCCGTATCATCAGCGCCGACTTTTTCGCCGACTTTTTCGTTGTGGCGCCTTGCTGAAAAGATGCCGCGACAAGCAGTGCTATGATTCTTCACAGGCCGCTCAAGAAAAGTGGCCGTGGGCATGAATAAAAAAGCTGCGCAGGCAGCTAATGAGCGAGGAGGAAACATGGCATTGCTGAACGACAAACGCTGCCTGCTGTTTGATGCAGGTGATGGCCTGGGCGCTGCCCTTGCAGATACGCTGCGGGCTGAGGGCGCGCGGGTATGGCGCGCGGGAAATGGCGGCGACGGGGCATTCAGTGGAACGGCGGCTGAAGTGGATGGCAGCTTTGCCGCCGCACGCGCGGCGCTGGGTGGGCTGGATCTGGTCGCGGGGCCGGCGCCGCGGCTTGAAGCCATCCTGCCGGGCGACTGGCAAGTGCAAGATTTCGAGACACAGGTTGCACGCCATGGCGCCCTGACCGTGGCCATCGGTCGCGCTGCGCTGAACGGATTGGCGGCGCCGGGCGCAGTGTGTTTTCTGGGCAGCATCTGGGCGCTGGCTACCAGCCCCGATGCGGGACTGTCGGGCGCGGCACTCGCCGCATTGGGACCGCTGACCAAGTCGCTGGCGCTGGAAGGCGTCAGCCGCGGGGTGCGTGTCAATTCAGCCTATCTTGGCCTGGTGGATACACCCGCCATGCGCGCCTGGTGCGCACAGCGCGGCAAGGTGGCGAATGTCGCCGGTGATGTGTTCGAGCGCACTGTCGCCAAGGTGCCGCTCGGCCGGGCCGGCACGCCGCAGGAAGTGGCGCGCAGCGTCGCGTTTTTGCTCAGCGAGCATGCGCGGTTTATCAATGGGGCTTCCGTCATGGTTGACGGCGGCCTGCTTTACGCCTGAGGCCTGCCATGAACATACTTTCTGGAAAACGTGCATTGATCATTGGCGCTGGCTCGGGTATTGGCGCGGCGACAGCCAGGCTGTTTGCTGCCGAAGGCGCTAAGGTTGCCGTGGCGGATATTGATGAGACCGGCCTGGCGGCGACGGTGGCAGCCATTGGTAACATCGGCAACCCCAGCAAGCCGCCGAGTTTCCGCATGGATATCACTGATTCAGCGCAGGTGCACGCCATCATGGATGCGGCGGCCAAAGCGCTGGGCGGGCTGGATATTGTGCTCAATACGCCCTTTATCGATGGCCATCCGGATCTGCTGGGATTGACCGAAAAACAGTTTCGCCGTGAATTTGATGTCTTGGGCAGCGGCACCCTGTATACCTTTCAGGCGGCAATTCCGCACCTCAAGGCGGCGGGCGGCGGCGTGTTGATGACCACCAGTTCGGCGCTGTTCGGCGACTACGGCGCGTATGCCCATCCGGCGACGATCCCGGCCTATGGCATGGCCAAGGGCGCGCAGGAAATCCTGGTCAAGACCGCCGCCAAACTGCATGCCAAGGATGGCATTCGCGTGTGCGCCGTGCAGCCGGGTTTCACGCTGACGCGGGGTGCCGAGCGCTGCATGGAATTTCAGGGCATCGACCTGGATACCTTTACTGCTGTCGCTGCGGAAAGCCTGCCGATGGGCGCGGCGCAGCCGGAGCTGATCGCCGAGGGATTCCTGTTCCTCGCTTCCGACTATGCGAGCTACATCAACGGCTATACATTGATGGTGGATGGCGGTTCTTACGCCAGCCGTTTCGGGCGCATGCTGCCCTAACGTAATTTTCTGTACGTCAAAGGAGCCTCGCCATGCCCAGCGCACAGCACGAAATGGTTGTGCAAATGCTTTCCGCGCAGCCGCACAATCCCGCCGCAACCATTGCGGAGACCCGCGCCGGTTTCGAACAACTGGCGCAGTTGTTTCCGCTGGCGGCTGACGTACGCGCCGAACCAGTAAATGCCGGCGGCGTGCCTGCCGAATGGGTGAGCGTTCCGCAAAGCCGTAGTGATCGGGTTGTCCTGTATCTGCACGGCGGCGGCTATGTGATCGGCTCGCCAAACTCGCACCGCGAACTGGCTTCGCGCGTCGCCCGTGCGACGCAGGCGCGCGCGCTGGTGCCCGACTATCGGCTTGCACCGGAGCATCCGTTCCCGGCAGCGGTCGAAGATGCCGTTGCCAGCTACCGCTGGTTGCTGGACGCCGGCATATTACCGGTGCATATCACCATCGCCGGTGATTCCGCTGGTGGCGGCTTGACGCTGGCGACGCTCACCGCCTTGCGTGATGAAAAACTGCCACTGCCTGCTGCGGGTGTTTGCCTGTCGCCCTGGGTTGATCTTGAGCTGACCGGCGCCTCGGCGCAGTCGGATGGCGCCGATGATCCGCTGCGCGATTTTGCGGATTTGCACGGCATGGGCAAGCTTTATGCCGCTGGCAACATGCGCCATCCGCAGGCCGCGCCGCTGTATGCCGATTATCATGGCCTGCCGCCCTTGCTGATCCTGGTGGGTACGCGCGAGGTCCTGCTCGACGATGCCACGCGCGTTGCCGCAAGGGCCAAGGCCGCTGGCGTGGATGTCACGCTTGAACCGTGGGCAGGCTTGATCCACGTCTGGCCGGTGTTCGG
>JBAQUE010000290.1:0-8330 GCA_049297315.1 Rugosibacter sp. | reverse complement strand
GTTCAGTAACTGGATACGCAATTCTGACAACACCGTAAAACCAGACGCATTTATTCCTTACCCCCACCCCGATCTTTCAGTTACCCGGCACATCAATCTGTCCGAAGAAGTGCTTTGGAAAATAGGGCAGGACGTGGCGGATGCAAGATCAGCCAATCTTTACGGGCGTGCGGATATTTATGCATCCACCGCTCGGCGACAAAACCTCAGAATATCCGCGGCCCCAGTTCCGAACAACCCGAATCACACCAACATAGACGGCTGGCCTGCGGATAAACCGGCACAAAAAATGATTGCCTTACAGCTTGCTGCTGATTCTGCTTATCGAGCAAAACGATAGCCTGTTGTTCGCTGCTGCTTCCCCGAACGAAAAACCGTGCAGGCCTTCCCCCAGTTGCAAATCGAAAAGTCGGCGCTGATGAAGCAACTGATGAACCACCTGCACAGCAAGAAGGGGCAGGAAAGAACCCTGCCCTCTTCGCTGTGGATGCGCTACAAGGTGGTCGAGCAAAAAACGCTCTGATGAGACTCCTGCGCAGCAAGGCGGTCGAGCAAAGTACGCTCTCCTCGCCGCTGCGGATCCTCGCCGTAGCGGATGGTGACACGGCGATAATCAATCAACACGCCGCAGCTTCTATGCCACTACGGTGATGGATTTGGAAACCACCTCATTCTCTAATCAACCAACCCCATGTACGAACCTAAATCCCACCCGCTGCTTCCCCGCAGGCAATTTGCGCAACGCGTATTGCGCCATGCCGCCGTGGCGCTGGCCCTGCTGCTATTCTCACTCGCGCTCGGCATGGCGGGCTACATGGCTTTCGAGAACCTTCCTTGGCGGGATGCCTTCTTGAATGCCGCGATGCTGATGGGCGGCATGGGGCCGGTTGATGCGCCTCACACGGATGGCGGAAAAGTGTTTGCCGGGCTGTATGCGCTCTACGCCGGCTTGCTGTTCCTGATCATCGCGGGCATCGTGCTCACACCGATTGTGCATCGGGTGATGCACCAGTTTCACTGGCAAGAAGACAAATAAGCAACGCTTTTGCCATTACGCGCCGTATCGCCATCCGCTACGGCGAGGATCCGCAGTGGCGAGGAGAGCGTACTTTGCTCGACCGCCTTGCTGCGCAGGGGTCTCATCAGAGCGTTTCTTGCTCGACCGCCTTGTAGCGCAGTTGCCTCATCAGCGCCGACTTTTCGCTGACTTGGGTCAACACGATTTCCTGCCACACAGGCTATAGTTGCGCATCGGGTTTTCTGTCAGCCAACCATGAATCACTCAAAACTGCCAAGAAGCATCGTTGCGCTCGGGCTGGTCAGCCTGTTCATGGACACTTCCTCGGAGATGATCCACAGCCTGTTGCCGGTGTTCCTGGTCACCGTGCTGGGCGCGAGCGCCTTGTCGATCGGCTTGATCGAGGGCATCGCTGAGGCCACGGCATCCATCGCCAAGGTTTTTTCCGGTGTGATTTCAGACTGGATGGGACGCCGAAAACCGCTGGTGCTGCTCGGCTATGGCTTGGCGGCGCTGACCAAGCCGCTGTTTCCGCTGGCTCAGGGTGTCGGCGCGGTATTCACGGCGCGGTTTATCGACCGCATCGGCAAGGGTATCCGTGGCGCGCCGCGCGATGCGCTGATTGCCGACATCACGCCGCCGGAAATTCGCGGCGCGGCGTATGGCTTGCGCCAGGCGATGGATACGGTGGGCGGCTTTGCCGGGCCGCTGCTGGCGATGGCGCTGATGGCGGCGACGCAGGATAACTTTCGCCTGGTTTTCTGGGTGGCCGTGGCGCCGGCGATCATTTGTGTACTGCTGATTATTTTCGGTGTGGAGGAGCCGGAAGCGAATCGTTCAACAGCGCGCCCAGCGGCGCAATTACGCTCGCCGCTCCACCGTGAAAATTTGCGCCGTTTTGATCACCGCTTCTGGTGGCTGGTGGCGTTCGCGGCCGTGCTCACCTGTGCCCGGTTTTCCGAGGCTTTTCTGCTGCTGCGTGCCGAAAATGTCGGCTTGGCAGTAACCTGGGTGCCATTGATCCTGATCGTGTTGAATGTCATGTATGCGCTCAGCGCTTATCCGTTCGGCAAATTTTCCGATAATGGCGGACGACGACGTTTGCTGATCTGGGGCATAGGCTTTCTGATTGCCTCTGACCTGGTGCTGGCGCTGGCGGGCAACATCTGGCTGGTGGGCCTGGGCGCCGCCCTCTGGGGCTTGCACATGGGCGCAACGCAGGGCCTGCTCTCGGTGCTGGTGGCAGATGCCGCACCGGCTGATTTGCGCGGCACGGCGTTTGGCGTGTTCAATCTGGTCAGCGGCCTGGCGCTGCTCGCCGCGAGCGTGCTGGCCGGCAGCCTGTGGGCAGCCTTCGGCCCGGCGATGACGTTTTATGCGGGCGCGGCGATTGCCGCCGTGGCCTTGCTGGGCCTGCTGGCGAAGAAAGTATGATGTTGCAGCGAAACTAAAAACCAGGAGGAGATGCGATGGGCAAAATGGATAACAAGGTGGTGCTGATTACAGGTGGTGCGCTCGGCATGGGCCAGTCGCACGCAAACGTGTTCGCCAAGGAAGGCGCGCAAGTCGTGTTGACCGACATCAACGATGCGGCCGGTCAGGCAACGGCGGAGGCAATCAACCAGCGTGGCGGCAAAGCGGTATTTTTTCACCACGACGTCGTCAGCGCGAAAGACTGGCAGCAGGTGGTCACGCAGTGCATCGCGCGCTTCGGCAAGATCGACGTGCTGGTCAATAATGCCGGCATTCTGCTGTTCCGGTCGCTTGAGAACATCACAGACGACGAGTGGGATCACACCATGAACGTCAACGCGCGGAGCGCATTTTTTGGCTGCAAATATGTATTGCCCGGCATGCAGAAGGCGGGAGGCGGGTCGATTATCAACATCTCGTCCATGTTCGGACTGATCGGCGCGCCCAATGCGGCCGATTATGAAGCCAGCAAGGGCGCGGTGCGCCTGCTGACCAAGGCGGCGGCGGTTGATTTCGCCAAGTTCAATATCCGCGTCAATTCGGTTCATCCCGGACTCATCGCAACCGAAATGAGCAAGGACTTGCTGAGCTCACCCGAAGCCACGCGCGCATTTGTGAGCAGGGCCATCATCCAGCGCCCCGGCCGGCCGGAAGAAGTTTCGGCAGCCGTGCTGTTCCTTGCCTCGGACGATGCCTCCTTCATGACCGGCTCGGAAATGGTCGTTGATGGCGGTTATACGGCGCAATGAAAATCATCCGCTAATCCAAAACACATACGCGTGGCACGCTGCGAACCGCTGCCACGGGAAAGCCGCCATCACGCCGTCCCGTCAGCGCCGACTTTCGCCGGAGCGGCGTAACACGACGCCTTAAATGACGCCCGCCGCGCGCAGCTGTTCGATCTTTTCCCTCGAATATCCCAAGACGCCGGCATAGACATCCTCGTTGTGCTGACCGAGTTGCGGCGCCGCGTGACGCACCTTGGCCGGCGTGCGGGAAAATTTCGGGCCGACGCCGTAGGATTTCAGCGGGCCGTGCAGTGGGTGCTCGAAGCAAGCCACCGATTCGCGTTCGAGGAAGTGCGGTTCCTCGCAGATTTCCGCGAAATCCAGAATCGGGCTGGCAACGAACCCCCCTCGCTCGGAAGCAGCAACGACTTCCTCCACCGTATGCCGCTGGGTCCACTCCGTAACAGTGGCATTGACGAAGTCTTCGTTCTCGCCACGCGCGGCAAGACTGCACGTACGCGGATCGTCGATCAGGTCGGGACGGCCGATTTCGTTACAGAAACCACGCCAGCCATGATCGAACACCGCATGCACGAAAGCATGGCGGTTGTCGCGGCAAGGAAAGGTATTCAGCGGCGCGGCGCCAACGGCGCCCGAACCGTAACGCGGCGCAAGATGCGCGGCATTCGCCGCCGCCATGACACCAGAATCGCTGGCGTACAGGATGGAATCCACCAGCGAGGAATCGATCTGCTGACCTTCGCCGGTGCGGCCACGATGATGCAATGCCGCCATCGCCGCCATCGCTCCCATCCAGCCAGCCAAATCATCAGCCAGCGCGAATCCGGCGCGCAGCGGGCTACCACCCTTTTCACCAGTCACCGACATGATGCCGCCCATGGCTTGCGCCACCGGATCGAACCCCTTGCGATGGCTGAGCGGACCAAACTGTCCGAAACCACTGACCGACACATAGATAATGTCGGATTTGATTTTCGCCATGTCCTCATAGCCAAGGCCCCACCCGGCCATCACCCCAGGGGTGAAATTCTCGACCACGATGTCGGCTTGTTTTGCCAGCTCGCGAAAAATCGCCTGCCCTTCCGGCCGATGCAAATCCAGCGTAATGCATTTCTTGTTGCGGTTGATCGACAGATACCATGCGCCCGTTTCCATCCCGGGCTTGCCACCGACAAAAGGCCCCAGGGCGCGCACCGGGTCACCGGCCTTCGGCATCTCTATCTTGATCGATTCGGCGCCGAAATCCGCCAGTACTGTGCCACAAAACGGCCCCGCACCATAGTTGGTCGCCTCCAATACGCGAATGCCTTCCAGCGGCCCCTTGGAACCAGGCTTCGCCTGGGCATAAAAATCATCGCGCGTCATCCTCATGTTGCCAGTCTCCTCTCAATCACCGTTCAAAAAATAAGAAAGGCCGGGTGCGTCGGCATCCCGGCCTCAAAAGTCCTCGGGTATCTCTAGCGCATAGTCATACTCATGCGTTGATCCACTGCTCGTTCGCCCAATACTGATGCCGGATGGCCGCTTCAAACTCACCGATCAAAAGCGTCTTCAGCGCACCTGAGCGCAACCCTTTATGCACCCCTTCCATGGTCGACAAATCTTCATACAGCACATCGCGCAAGAATATCTTGGCATATTCCTGCGAAAGCTTCTGGCTCGGCTTGGTGGTATGCGGCTGATAGAAATTCACTTCCCAGACGGTCTCGTTTTCATTCACCGGATAGAAGTTGTAGGTGAAATAAAAACCCATGCCAACGTCAACGAAGAAATTCGGGAAGAACACATTGATGTCGAACATCCAGTTATCGTCGTTGCTTGGATTGATCGAGGGCGACTTCTCCCCTTTTCCGTCATGCACCAGCGTGTTGCCACCATATTTCCAGGCCAGCCCTTCGGCCGGCGTTGGCTTGTGCCCGGGATCAGCCCATACCGACAGCGAACGGTGCGGGCCGTAGGTGCGCATGGAGGTGGGCACTAACAAATCGGCCTGCTTGGCCATGTCCGGGAAACTCTCGGCATGCACCATGCCTGCGTGATAAGCCTCCTGAAACGCATCGACATAAGCCTTCCAGTTGCACGTCAAGCGCGTGGTGTAGCGTCCGATATGGTTGTACACATCAAAATCGATGTCTTGCAGCTGTTTCGCCATGCCACCAAGAAACTCGATTAGCGGGGTCGCTGGTTTTTCCTGCGCGTTGATAAAGATGAAGCCGTTCCAGACATCCGTACTGATAGGCTTCAGCCCGTACTGATTACGGTCCAAACCGGGGAATTGATCCTCACTGGGTACCGTCTTCAGGCTGCCGTCCAGACCAAATGCCCAGCCGTGAAAGCCGCAGACAAAAGCCGAGCGGGCGTTGCCTGAACCACTGGCCACCGAATTACCACGGTGGGTACACACATTGTAGAAACCCCGCACGATACCGTCGCGGCCATGCACCAACAAAATGGGTGCATTAAGGAAATTCATCTCCCGCACCATGTAATCCCCCGGCTTGGGAATGTGCGCGCTAACTCGGCCGACATTGATCCACGCACGCTTGAAGATCTTTTCCTTCTCTTTCTCAAAATATTCCGGCGAGATGTAAGGCTCGACCGGGATCGGACCACTTCCCATATCGGGAAGCTGGTTCATGATTTTCATCTCATGGATACTGGTGGGTGCATTCATTAAAAATCTCCTTTGTATGATATGTCTGGTTTTTGCTTACTACGGGGGCATTTATTTCGCATTAATCCACTGCTCTACTGCCCAATACTGGTGTCGGATGGGCATCTCAAATCCGCCAGGGAGAATGCCTTTAAGCGCGCCGGATTCCAATCCTCGCTGCACACCCTCCATGGTCGATAAATCTTCATACAATGCATCGCGCAGGATAACCTTCATATGTTCTTCAGCGCAACGCTGCCCGGGTGTTTTGGGTCGCTGGTAATACATATTGACCTCCCAAAAGGTCTCGTTTTCACTCACCGGAAAAAAGTTGTAGGTGAAATACCAGCCCGTACCCACGTCAACAAAGAAGTTAGGGAAACATACATTGATATCAAACCACCAGTTCTCGTCTTTGCTTGGGTTGATACCTGCTGGTGGCTTGACCACGCCATCACGCTCACTGACCAAAGATGTGCCATGCTTCCAAGCAATCATTTCAGCTGGGGATGGCGGATACGATGGGTCAGCCCATGCTGAAAGAGACCGGTGCGGCCCATAGGTGCGGAACGACGTGGGCACAAACACTTCCGGCTGATTCGCAAAGTACGCCAAGCTCTCAGCATGCACCAGGCCGACATGATAAGCCTCCTGGAACGCATCAATATAAACCTTCCAGTTACATCTCAACTGAACGGTATAGCGACCGATATGGTCATAGTCCGTAAAGGGAATATCCTGCAATTGCTTGCCCCATCCGCCAAGAAAATCAACTAGCGAGGTTTCCGGCGTCGCTTGCGCGTTAATGAAGACAAATCCTTTCCAAACTTCCGTGGTGATCGTCTTCAATCCATACTGGCTACGGTCAAGACCGGGAAACTGTTCTTCGCTGGGCACCGTCTTCAGGCTCCCATCGAGGCCAAATGCCCAGCCGTGGAATCCGCAGACAAACGCCGAACGCGCATTGCCTGAACCGCTGGCCACCGAGTTACCTCGATGGGTACACACGTTGTAGAAGGTGCGGATCACGCCATCCCGGCCATGCACCATCAGCACCGGCGCATTCAGGAAATCCAACTCACGCACCATGTAATCCCCTGGCTTGGGGATATGCGCATCCACACGGCCAATGTTGATCCAGGCACGTTTGAATATCTTTTCTTTTTCCTTCTGGAAATACTCCGGCGAAATGTAAGGCTCAACAGGAATCGGACCACTGCCCATGTCGGGAAGCTGGGTCATGATTTTCATCTCATGGATACTGGTAGGTGCATTCATTAAAAATCTCCTTTATTCGATATATCTAGTTTTTGCTTACCACGGGCATTTATTTCGCATTAACCCACTGCTCAACGGCCCAGTACTGGTGCCTGATAGTAGCTTCGCACTCGCCGGGGAGGATGGTCTTGATTGCGCCAGAATTCAATCCTTGCTGGACACCTTCCATGGTAGACAAGTCTTCATACAAAACATCACGCAATGCCGAATTCATTTGCGACTGCGCTATCTGTTGGCTGGGCGTACTGGCATGCAGCTGATAAATATTCACCTCCCAGAAAGTCTCATGCTCGCTTACCGGGAAAAAATTATAGGTGAAATACCAGCCAGTCCCCACATCAACGAAGAAGTTAGGAAAGCATACATTGATGTCAAACCACCAGTTCTCGTCCTTGCTCGGGTTAATGGCAGATGATGCCTCCGTCGATCCAACAGGGTTAACCAAGGATGCTCCGTATTTCCAGGCGATAGCTTCGACAGGAGATGGTTTGTACTGAGGATGCATCCACGTAGAAATCGAACGGTGCGGGCCGTAAGTACGCATTGAAGTCGGCACACTCATATCCGGGTGCATGGCCAATTGCGCAAGACTCTCGGCATGGACTAGCCCCACGTGATAGGCCTCCTGGAAAGCATCCACATAGACCTTCCAGTTGCACTTCACATGCGCAGTGTAACGTCCTGTGTGTTCGTAGTTCTCATAGGAAATCCCCTTCATTTGCTCACCCCATCCACCGAGAAACTCCACCAGCGGCGTTGCCGGCTTGTCCTGCACATTGATGAAGATGAAGCCGTTCCAAACTTCCGTGGTGATCGTCTTCAATCCATACTGGCTACGGTCAAGACCGGGAAACTGTTCTTCGCTGGGCACCGTCTTCAAGCTCCCGTCGAGACCAAAGGCCCAGCCATGAAAGCCGCAGACAAAAGCCGAGCGGGCGTTGCCCGAGCCACTGGCCACTGAATTACCCCGGTGGGTACACACGTTGTAAAAGGTACGGATGACCCCATCCCGGCCATGCACCATCAGCACCGGCGCATTCAGGAAGTCCATCTCACGCACCATGTAATCCCCCGGCTTGGGAATGTGCGCATCCACACGGCCAATGTTGATCCAGGCACGTTTGAAGATCTTTTCTTTTTCCTTCTGGAAATACTCCGG
>JBAQUE010000289.1:0-7693 GCA_049297315.1 Rugosibacter sp. | reverse complement strand
GTTTCAGGGAAGTGGGGCACTTCATCTCATCAATCAGAAATGGTTTCTCCAACCAAGTAATTTGAAATGTGCCCTATGAGGTCGCATTTCGATTTCATCATATCCGCTTGCACAGCTACAGTCAGCCCATGCTTCCTAACCAAAATAAATTCAGTCAGCACTGATCTCGGACTAGCCATGATCGGGATACCCACCACCAACTCTCTCCAATCGGCCACTATCAGTGGCGTGTGCCACGAAGGTCTAACGGTGAAGACACGCGATGGAGGGCAAGCTTATCTCGCAGTCGTGGATGCGTCTGGAAACATCCTAGAATCCGGCCCCTTGGTTGCCCGCGAGGTCTGGAATGTTACTTTGGCCGTCTACAAGAACTTCTTGATCGGAAAAGGACACCTGCGAATATTCAACGCGCCGCCAGGAGATGGGGTAATACCTAACGAGTCGACCACCCCATAGCACGATCAGCCCAAAGCATGAAAAACCCAGGAACGCCTTGTGTTTCCTGGGTTTTTTTATTTCTACTCACTGGAAAGTATAAGTATATTTTTGCAATCTCTCGGGCAGCCGAGTGAAACGAATCCGACGGTGGGTGTGCTGGTCTTTTTTTGGGTCATGGATTACTTGCGTGGCTTTGCGCCGTCCGGCGGCGTTATGCCCCCGGTAAACATCTTGCGGGTCTGCTCTTTCATGTTTTCCTGCATTTTCTGGAACAGCTGCTGCGACTGCTCGACATAGGCGCTCATCATGTTCTGCATCGCCGGCGCCTGGAAGTTGAGGAACTGGCCCCACATCTCCTGATTGCCCAGCCCCGGCGCGCCATACAGCGAACCGCCCTGCTCCTTGAGCTTGGCCTGCATATCGACAAAGGCCTTCATGTTGCTGTCGAGATAGCGCCCCATCATGCTCTGCATGGCGCTGCCGTAAAAACGGATCATCTGCGACAACATTTCGGAGGAGAACATCGGTGAGCCTCCGGCTTCTTCTTCAAGGATGATCTGCAAGAGGATCGACCGCGTCAGGTCTTCGCCCGACTTCGCGTCCACCACCTGGAATGCCTCATGCGTTAACACCAACCCCTTGATATCAACCAGCGTGATGTAAGTACTGGTGCGCGTGTCATACAAACGGCGGTTGGGGTATTTCTTGATGAGTCGGCTCTGTGCATCCATCATGCGCTCCTTCATGAATCCCTGGCTGGTATGTCAGGTGTGTAATTTCCCGCTACAGCGGGCCTGGTCATGCTTGTCCGCTACATGGCATCACTCCATATGCTGGCCGCCGTTGATGGAAATGTTTGCGCCAGTGAGGAAGGCTGCCTCCTGCGACGCCAGATAGGCGACCAGGCCGGCCACTTCTTCGGGTTTGCCCAGACGGCCAACGGGAATCTGCGGCAATATCTTGCTTTGCAGCACTTCCTGGGGAATCGACGTCACCATCCGCGTACCGATATAGCCTGGCGAAATGGTATTCACGGTCACGCCCTTTTTCGCCACTTCCAGCGCCAGCGATTTGGTGAAGCCATGCATGCCGGCCTTCGCCGAAACATAATTGGTCTGCCCGAAAGCGCCTTTTTGCGCATTCGCGGAAGAGATGTTGATGACCCGTCCCCAGTTGCGCTCCATCATGCCGTCCATCACCTGCTTGGTCATGTTGAACACCGAGTCGAGGTTGGTGCGCAGCACCGCATCCCAGTCGGCCTTGGTCATGCGCTTGAAGGTCATGTCGCGCGTAATGCCGGCATTGTTGACCAGCACGTCGACATGGCCGAGATCCTTGGTCACTTGCTCGATACAGGCCTTGCACGAATCGAAATCGCTGACGTCACACGGATAGGCTTTGAAGCCATAGCCCATGTCGTTCATCGAGCGCAGCCATGCTTCCGCATTGGTATTGCTCGGGCTGTAGGTCGTCACCACCTTGTAGCCCAGCGCCGCCAGCTTGATGCAGATCGCTTCGCCCAGACCGCCCATGCCGCCGGTTACCACTGCCACTTTTTGCATTTTGCTTCTCCGTTGATTTATTGATAGGGAATGATTTGATATCGCTGGCCGCCATTATGCCTTTTCCCGGACGTAGCGCCCCGGCGCCGGCTCCAGCGGCGGAAAGTCGGCGCTGCCGGGACGGCGGCGGGCGGCGACTTGCTTGCCACCGCGCGCCCCCAGCCAGCTTGCCCACAACGACCACCAGCTGCCCTTGACTTCGGTCGCTGTCGTCAGCCATTCAGCGGCATCCGCCGAATTATTTTCGTTGATCCAATAGCTGCGCTTGTTCTTGGCCGCCGGATTGATCACGCCCGCGATATGCCCGGAGGCGCCGAGGACAAACTGGCTCTCGCCACCCAGCAGCTCACGGCCAAGATAGGACGTTCGCCAGGGCACGATGTGGTCTTCGCGGCAAGCCAGCACGAACGCCGGCATATCCACGCGCCCCAGGTCGGCTTTGACGCCGCACATCTCCAGCTTGCCGGGTACGCGCAAACTGTTCTCCATGTACATGTGGCGCAGATACCAGGTCACGAAGGGGCCGGGCAGGTTGGTGGAATCCGAATTCCAGTACAGCAAATCGAACGCCGGTGGCTTGTTGCCCTTGAGGTAATTACCGACGACATAATTCCAGATCAGGTCGTTCGCGCGCAAAGCCGAAAACACGGCTGCCAATTCATGCCCGTGCAGCAGGCCGCCCTTGCCGATACTGGCTTCGCGCAAGGCCACCGATGCCTCGTCAATGAAATAGCCGAGCTCTCCGCCATCCGAAAAATCCAGCAGCGTGGTCAATAGCGTGAGCGATGCGGCAGGATCTTCGCCCCGCTGGCGCGCGACCGACAGGGCGGAAGAAAGTATCGTGCCGCCGACGCAAAAACCCAGCGCATTAATCTGCGGCGTCTTGCAGATTTTCTGCATCACCTTGATCGCCGTCAGCACGCCCTGTTCGACGTAGTCATCCCAGGTGAAGCGCCCGAGGCCGGCATGGACATTGCGCCATGACACCATGAAAACCGTATTGCCCTGCTCGATGGCGTAGCGCACCAGCGAATTTTCCGGCTGCAAATCCAGGATATAAAATTTGTTGATGCAGGGCGGCACGATCAGCAACGGCCGCTGTGCGACCTTGGTTGTCAGGGGTGCATACTGGATCAGCTGCATCAGCTCGTTCTCGAAAATCACCGCGCCAGGCGTCACCGCCAAGTTGCGGCCGACTTCAAATGCGGCCTCGTCAGTCATCGAGATGCGGCCTTTTTCCAGGTCGCCAATCAGGTTCTGGATGCCTAAGCGGATGCTTTCGCCATTGCTCTCCAGTGCGGCATTGATGAACTCGGGATTGGTCGCCGCGAAATTCGAGGGCGCCAGCGCATCCACCATCTGCCGGGTGAGAAACCGGGCGCGGCTTTTGGCCTGTTCGTCCGGCACATTTTCGGCCAGGCGCTGCAAATAATCCGCGTTGAGCAAATAGGCCTGGCGCAGGTAATCGTACATTGGGCTCGCCGTCCAGGCCGGATGGTCAAAACGCCTGTCCCCCGGCGGGGCGCTGGCCACCTCGGGCGCTGGCTGGTCAGGTTTTTTGTTCAGCATGCCTTGCCACAGCCGGGCATGCTGCGCCATCCATTCGCGCTGCAAGGCCTGGACGGCTTCGGCCGTAGCCGCGCCGCCAAAACTGGCAGGTGATTGGTGCAACTGTGCGGCAAGAAACTGGTTGAATCCCTGAAGCAAAGAATGACCGGCGGGTTGCATGCAATAACCTATGAATGGAAAAAATGGAAGTGCGCGATGGGCATTTTAATGCTTCGCCGCACAATATGCCGTTTCAGGTAAAACCCCCGGCGGCAGCCGCTAGAATCGGACGATGTACATCATTGCAATCGGCTGGCTGTATGTCACGCTGCTCATGGCGGCAACCGAAGCCAGCCTGACCGCCGGCGTGATGACTTTCCTCGTCTATGGCGCAGCGCCGCTGGCCTTGTTCTTGTGGCTTTCCGGCACGCCGCAACGGCGCAGGAACCGGCTACGCCCAGAAGTGGCTGACGAGGCGGTCGGTCAGGACGATGCTGGCGATCCCCGCGCCGATCAATAAAATCTGCTGCACGGTCGCCTTCAGTTCGGTGCGTTTATGCAGTCCCGGAATCAGGTCGGCGACAGCCACATAAATCATGCTCGCCGCAGCCAGCGCGAGCAACACCGGCACCGCAGTCTGCATTTTCCCCAGTGCGGCATAGGCCAGTAGCGCACCCAGCAAGGTCGCCAGACTGGACAGCAGATTGAAGGTCAGCGCGCGCGCCCTGGAATAACCTGAATGCAGCAGGATCATGAAGTCGCCGACTTCCTGCGGAATCTCGTGCGCGATCATCGCCAGCGCGGTGATGATGCCCAGCCGGATGTCTTCCATGAAGGCCGCCGCAATCAGCACGCCATCGACCGCGTTGTGGAATGTATCGCCGATCATGATCAGCAGGCCGGTGCGGCCATGATCGTTAGCATGAGCTTTGCCCTGATGATGCCCGTGCGCCTGCGGCTCGTGGCCTTCGCAGTCTTCGATATGGCAATGCCGCCACAGCACCAGCTTTTCCAGCACGAAAAAAACCAGGATGCCGCCGAGAACGGTCGCCAGGGTGGCCACGGCATCGCCGCTGGCGGTGATCGCGTGCGGCAGGATTTCCAGGAAGGACGCGCCAAGCAAGGCGCCAATCGCATAACTGATCAGCAAGGAAACCCAGTGTGTTTTTGCCCTGAACGACACGATGGCCGCGGCGATAACGCTCACCACGCCGCCCGCCAGAGACATGCCCACGATCCAGCCCAGAACTGCCATCAAAAGATTTCCATTTAATTATTTCCGCGCCCTGACCCTCGTGAATACAGGGGATTGGAGCTTAGCGGCGAATTGGAAAGTATACCGGCATTGTCAAGCACGCGATGCCTCGGCGGCCAGTTGCCGGTAATGCGCCAGGCGCCGCGGATGGATTGCGCCGCTGGCTGCCGCTGTCTTGATGGCGCAATCGGGTTCCGCCAGGTGGCGGCAATCACGAAAACGGCAGGCGCCCAGCAAAGGGCGAAACTCGATAAAGCAGGATTCGATTTCCTGCAAGCTCATGTGCGCCAGGCCAAATTCCTGCACGCCGGGACAATCGATCAATCGGCCACCCCCGGGTATCGGCGGCAAGTGGTACATCCGCGCGTAAGTCGTGGTGTGCTTGCCTGAATCCAGCGCTGTCGAAATTTCACGCGTGGCGGCGGCGATGTTTGGCACCAGTGCATTGGTCAAAGTCGACTTGCCCATGCCGGACTGGCCGACCAGCACGGAAGTCTCGCCGGCCAGCAAGGGGATCAGCGGCGCGGCATCCTGTTTGGCGGACAGTTCAAGCAACGGATAACCCAGCGCGACAAACGGCGCGAGGGCTTCACGCGCGGCGGGCAGCGCATTCGCCAGATCGCATTTGTTGAGCACAATCAGTGTGCGCAGCCCCTCATGTTCGGCCGCAATCAGCGCACGTGAAATCAGCAGGTCGCTGAATGAAGGCTCGGTGGCGACGACCAGCACCAGTTGGGTCACGTTGGCGGCAATCAGTTTTTGCCGGTAGGCATCGCTGCGGTAGAGCAGGCTCTTGCGCGGCTGGTGGCCGGTGATCTGCCCGTCGGCGGTCAGGTCGACAATATCGCCGACCGCGTAGGGACTTTTTTTTCCTTTTGGGAAACCGTTCGCCAAGCGGCCATCGGCCAGCTCGATTTCGTAATGCCGGCCAAAGGCGGCGACGATGGTGCCGCGCTCGCTCAAGATGCACGAACGCGCAAATTACGGCGCAGGTTAAAGTGCGCGTTACAACGCAAACAACGCATCCAGCTTTGCCGCGCAGATGAAATCTTTTTGACTCAGGCCGCCAGCCGAATGCGTGGTGTAAGTGACCGTACATTCCCTGAAGCCGACGGCCAGGTCGGGATGATGATCCTGCCGATGCGCGATCCAGGCGGCCGCATTCACAAACGCCATGGTCTCGTAATAGCTCTTGAAATGGTAAGTCTTGATGATGCGCTGGCTGTCATGCGCAGCGCGCTGCCAGCCGTCCAGCGTGCTTAGGCTCTGTTCGATCGCAGTATCGTCCATGGCGTCGTTCCGGGTCCGGTTCAGAGGGATTGCAAATGTGCGATGCGCTGGCTGGCTGGCGGATGCGAATCGTGGAACAACGAGTATAGCGGGTCGGGCGTCAGCGTCGCCGCGTTATCGCGGTAGAGCTTGACCAGCGCCGCCACCAGGTCACCGGCCGCCGTTTGCTTTGCCGCGTAGGCATCGGCTTGATATTCATCGCGGCGCGACAACGCCGAGGTCAGTGGCGCGAGCGGAAACAGGAACACGGGCAGCACCATCGAGAACAGCAGCAGACCCAGCGCGATATTCGCCGTATCGCCAGCGCCGACTTTTACGTTCAATCCCGCGTAGAACCACGGCTGATCGATCACCTGGCCGAGCAGCCACAGCATGGCGAAACTCATCACCGCCAGCAGCGCGATGCGTTTGATGACATGCTTGTGATGGTAATGTCCCAGCTCATGCGCCAGCACCGCCTCGATTTCCTGCGGCGCCAGTTTCTCCAGCAGGGTATCGAAAAACACGATGCGGCGGGCCGCGCCAAAGCCGGTGAAATACGCATTGCCATGCGCCGAACGCTTGGAGCCATCCATCACGAACAGCCCCGCAGACGCAAAGTTGCAGCGCTTGAGCAAGGCCTCGATGCGCTGCTTGAGCGAAGCATCGGCCAGCGGCGAAAACTTGTTGAACAAGGGTGCGATCACCGTCGGGTACAACACCAGCGCCAGCAGGTTGAACCCCATCCAGAACAGCCAGACATACAGCCACCAATACACACCCATCGCCTGCATCAGCCACAGCACGGCCAGCAGCAAGGGCGCGCCGACCAGGAGGGTGAGCAAACCGCCCTTGAGCAAATCGGCCAGCCACAGCCGCCAGGTCATCTTGTTGAAGCCGAAGGCCGCCTCCAGGCGAAACGTACGATACAGACTTACCGGCAGACCAATCACGAAACCCAGCAGCCCGGCTCCCGCAAACAGCGCCAGATCATGCGCGTATCCACTACCCAGCCAGGCATGCAGACCCGCATCCATCGCCCGCAATCCGCCACCCAGCGTCAGCGCCAGCAACACCGCCACATCAATGACGATCTCGACCAGGCCCAGGCGCCCTTTGGCCACCGTGTAATCCGCCGCACGCGCGTGATCGATGGGCGCGATGCGATCGGCGAACTCGCCAGGCACCTGGTTGCGATGCGCGGACACATGGCGCATATGCCGCACATCCAGCCAGATGCGCAACGCCGTCGACAGGGCAAGCGCCGTTAAAAACAAGCCGGTGAAACAGGCAGCAGTCATGAGAAAAATACCGGATGTGCAAAGGTGCTTCGTGCATTCATTTTACAAGTAGTGGCCCATGAATGTGACTTGATCCGGCACTGACCACAGGGCGGGGAATACTTAAAAGTCATCCTGTCCGCTCGTTAGTTTGAAAAATTCTGCTGCTTGCAGCACCAAATACACAGACTGCACAAATACCAAAAAAATTACTTGCACATAAGAATCATTCTTGTTTAAAATGAGAATCGTTCTTATTCATGAAGTATTTTTACTCCACTTCGAAGTCACCGAACCAATGGCCGCACAGTCTTTTCGCCGTTATCCATATACAGCACCAC
>JBAQUE010000288.1:0-8893 GCA_049297315.1 Rugosibacter sp. | reverse complement strand
ACTGCAATCACAACGGGCAGCTTGCCGTGAAGTTCCAGGGCGCACTGCGGGATTGTGTGCCCTGCAGGCAGCGCGACAAGTGCCTGAGGAAACCGGACACGACACCCGCACGGCAGGTGTGCTTCTTTCGTGGGCGGGCGCCCGGCGCCACGGTGAGTTACACCGACCTCATGAAGCGGGCCATCGATTCCGAGCGCGGGCGAGCGTTGTATGGCGGACGTTTCGCCACCGTGGAGCCGGTGTTTGGCAACATCCGCTACAACAAGGGGCTGGACCGCTTCACGCTGCGCGGGCAGAAGAAGGTGGATACACAGTGGAAGCTCTACTGCCTGGTGCACAACATCGAGAAGCTGGCGCATCACGGGGTTGCGCAGTAGCAGGAACGGGGCAGGAAGACCCCGTCACGGCATGACACGCGGCGCGTGACCGGAAAGTCGGCGCTGGCGGCACGGCGATTCGATAAATCCGAAGGCGAAATGACAAATGGCGCGGTGAACATCGCGCCATTCGGAGAGGCCTTTGCGGCTTGAAAAGGGGTTTTTCTACAGCTTCAACGTAGAGGTGACCGGCGCTGCGCGGCTTCATCGTGCAGCGTCCAGCGACCGAAGGGAGCGAGGTTGAGCGCCGGGTTAGCAGGCTTAGTACTCAGCATCTGTTTGTATCCATAACATTCTTGCGTCAGAGGCAATCAGGTCGTAACGTTCGACGAAAGAGTGAATTTTCTCTCGGTTCTGGACGTAGGTTTCGAACCATTTTCCGCAGGCCTGAGCGACAGCCTGAATCAAGTGCTGCAAGTGGTAATAACCGGTTTTGTTTTCATCGAGTGTCACGGTCGGAGGTATCTCTCCAACATAGAGCATCAACCTCCGAACTTTGCCCGATTGGACTTTTCTTGAGTCGAGATTGCTCATGTGCAATAGGGAATTTCTGTGCTCCCAAAGCTCATCAGCAGTTATGCCAACAGTCGATAGATCGGCATAGGTGTTTAGCCACTTTACAAAAACTTGTTCACCATTAATGTCCCCGAATTCAACGAATGCCATTGAATCTATCGCGATAACCAAGAGCTTAACGGCGGAAACATAGTGCTGACTTTGAAAAAGTATTCTCACAGGCTGAAAGAAATCAGCATTTATGAGGCCTGTAAAGTCAAAAGCCTCTTTAGTAAAAAAAGTTCCGAAATAGTCGACGGACATTCTGTGCATGCTAACGAATAGCGTTTATCCGCCGCTGAGGGAAAGCAAGTCGAGCACGAAGGGTCATGGCGGCGGATAAACCTCGTTGGACTGAACCGACGGCGTGGTGGTCGTTATGGGGATTGTAAGGCGGAGGTGATTGGAGTCAAGCGTTTGGCATGGTGCCGGAGGCAACGAGGGCGCGGGCGTTCCGCGCAGAGTCAAAGGGGCCAGGCTCGAATTATTTTCAGCATTAGGCATCATATTTCCAACTCTTCTTGTCCCGCCTTCTGTGCCGTCGCGGTTTTGTCCTGCACAGACGGCCTGCCGCGCGGCTTGGCTTCCCGCCGCTGTCCGGTTATGGCCTCAATCTTGGCATAGAAACGTGAATTGCCCAAGGGCTGATTCTGGTTCAGCGCCAAACGGATATCGTCTATCGCCTGGCTATCCAACTCTGCCCGGAACAGGTCACGATAGGCTGCCTGCCTTGCTTGGCCTGTGCGCTCCATCGCCAGATAAAGGGCATGCGGCGTAAGGCAGGGATTGGCCTGGCCAAGCGCATTGTGGCGGTAGCTGGTCCAGCGGTAGTGGGCGGGGTCATCCACCATTGCGGCGCGCACGGGGTTGAGTTCGATATAGCGCTGGCAACTGAGCAGGTAGGTTTCGGCCTGGATCAGCGAGGATTTGTATCTGCTATCCCACAGCGTACCGGTGCGGCGGTAGGTGGTGTTGATGTACTGCACATAGCGCCGTCCCAACGCGATGATGAGACGGGGAACAGCATCGGCCTGTTGGGGAGTGATCAGCAGATGCACGTGGTTGGTCATCAGCGCATAGGCGTGCAGCACGCAGTGTTCTTGTTTCAGGGCCTTGCCCAGCCAGTACAGATAGGTTTGATAGTCTTCTTCGCTAAAGAAGCAAGGTTCGCGGTTATGCCCGCGCTGCACGATGTGCAACGGAATACCATCAAGATGAATGCGCGGGCGGCGGGGCATGAGCCATCATAGCAAAATAATTCGAGCCTGGCCCCTTTGATCTTTACGTTGAACCGCCCACTGCGGACCCGCATGGTGGGTGGTGTGGGGAGGGCCGGTTAGAAGCCGGTCCTTACCCGATTATGCCTTCGCCATTCCCGCCAATTGTCGCTGTAGATTCGATATTTCACTGCTGATCTCCTTGATGAGCGTTAAGTACTCTCCACAAATCTTCTGCTTTTCCTGCGTGGAGTGGCCGGAAAATGAAGTGGAAATGTTCTCCGCCAATTTCTGTCCCAAGGGTTCCAACGCGGATGCGAGCTTCTTGTGCGCTTCGACCAAGCCCGGAAAGTACATGTGTATCACCATATCAAGCTTGATCAAAGGCGGGATTCCCGAGTATTCCCTGGGCTTGGGCGGCGTATTGAAATGAACCTTTGAAATCATTTCACCAAGCAAGCCTCGGTAGTCCATTTGGATTTCTACCAGCGTTTCATACAGGCTTTCGAGTCGATTTCTTTCTCTGCTTTCCCTCTCCGCGCTCTCCTTGTTCTTATGGGTGAGCTGCAAGTTCAGTAGGCCACCCAAAAAACCAAGGGTTGCGCCAAGCAGAGCGCCGACCACAGGAAGCCATTGGGATATTGCGCTTGGACTAGGGCATTCCGGCATGGTGTCTCCTAAAGGCATAACGTTCAAGGTAGTCTAGCCATCACATCAGATGTCCTTTTTGCGCTGTTTGGCATTTGCCTCTTGTTCCTCAAGCAATTTTTTTGACGAAACGATCAGCACGGATGTGCTGATGTCCGTCGCATAACGAACCAATTTAAGAACCGAATCAGAGTCCTGCAATGAACATTCAACCTGCCCGAAAGTGGCCCCCATTGGGTTTCCTACCAGACTCTTCTCGCAATTTATGTTTGGGTACTTCTCTTTGATCGCTCCAAACACGGTATCAAAGTTGGCCGGGGCGAAAATGAACATCAAATTATGTAGCTTGCCGCTGCGATAACTAACCTCCAGGGGTAGAAAGTCGTGTTTGCTCCGAACGCCGGCTATTGTGAAGCCCTTAAATGTTGGAAATTTTTTTTGTACTTCCGCCTTCGTCATGCCAACACGGAGTCCTTTGATTTCTATGGGCTGCGCGAGCGAAGAGATAGGAAATAGAACTGCAATTAGTGCCAGAAGAATTCGAGCGAGATGGATGACGTCAGCCAACTCACTGGAGAGATCAGCCAACAGGTTCTTGAACTCCGCCTCCGCGATGTTCTTCGATATTTCACGGAGCCTTTGAACAAGTGTGATGGATTGTCTAACAGACGAGATGATGTCCATGTGTCCTCCTAAAAGGCATAACGTTAAGAAAGTTAAAGGGGCCAGGCTCGAATTATTTTCATCATTAAGCATCATATCCCTCTTCCCTTATCCTGCATCCTGCACCGTATCGCCAGCACCGTCCGTAGGATACCGCTTCGCATAACTTTTCAATAACCCGCTGCCAGCCCCGTGTTCCGCCGCGGATCGATGGCGCCGTAGAAGCGGTTGTTGCCTATCGGTTTTCCGCCCAGCGCGGGTGCGCCGATCAGGATGCCGGCGGCGTGGTTGGCGGGTTGTGGCTTGCCCAGTTGGTGGCCCATGCCGATTAGCAGTTTGCGTGTGTCGGGGCTGAGGGCGAAGGTTTCGACTTCGGTGGTTTCCGGTAGCCATTGCTGGTGGAAGCGCGGCGCGTCGACGGCTTCCTGGATGGTCATGCCGTAGTCGATGACGTTGATGATCGAAAGCGCCACCACGGTGATGATGCGGCTGCCGCCGGGTGTGCCGATGACCATGACCGGCTTGCCATCGCGTGAGACGATGGTCGGGCTCATCGAGCTTAACGGCCGCTTGCCGGGGGCGATGGCGTTGACTTTGCCTTGCACCAGGCCGAACAGGTTGGGCACGCCGGGCTTGACGGTGAAGTCGTCCATTTCGTTGTTGAGCAGGATGCCTGTGTTGTCAGCCGTGACGGCCGCGCCGAACCAGGCGTTGAGCGTGTAGGTGACGGATACGGCGTTGCCGTCTTGATCGACAATTGAATAATGCGTGGTGTTGGCGCCTTCGGTTTGGATGTCGTGCGGCGAGGCGCCGGGTTTGATGTCCAGTGAAACACCGGCCTTGGAAGGGTTGATCGCCGCGCGGATTCTGGCGGCGTAAGCTTTGTCGAGCAATTGTGTCAGCGGATTGTTCATGAAGCTGGGGTCGCCGAGATAATTGTTGCGGTCGGCAAACGCATGGCGCATGGCCTCGATCTGGTAATGCACGGCCTGCGCGGAAAGATAGCCGAGCTCTTTGAGCGGATAGCCTTCGAGGATGTTGAGGATTTCGCAGACCACTACGCCGCCGGAACTCGGCGGTGGCGCCGAGACGATGTGATAGCCGCGGTAATCGCATTCCACCGGCGCCAGCTCGCGCGCCTTGTATTGGGTGAAATCGGCCTGGCTCAGGATACCCTTGTTGCGCTGGCTGGCGGCGGCAATCGCCGCGCCGATGGGGCCGTTGTAAAACGCCTTGCTGCCTTGCCGGCTGATCAGACGCAGCGAACGGCCAAGGTCTTTCTGCACCAGCCGCTGCCCGGCCTGGAATGGCTTGCCGTGATTAAGAAAAATCGTTGCGCTGGGTGGATCCTGACGCAAGGCGTCGGCGGCGATGTCCAGCATCTCGGCATCACCATTGTCGAGCACGAAGCCTTGCTCGGCCAGGCGAATGGCCGGCGCAATCAATGCCGCGCGCGGCAGCGTGCCGTATTTTTCACGCGCCATTTCCAGCCCGGCGACAGTGCCCGGCACGGCCACGGCAAGGTGGCCGCGGGTGCTCAGGTGCTTGATGACATTGCCATCGCCATCCAGATACATGTTTTGCGTAGCCGCCAGCGGCGCCGTTTCACGGAAATCGAGAAAAGCCTTGTGCCCGTCGGCAAGCTGTAGCGTCATGAAGCCGCCGCCGCCCAGGTTGCCGGCCGCCGGATAGACCACGGCCAGCGCGTAACCGACGGCGACTGCCGCATCAATCGCATTGCCGCCTTTTTTGAGCACATCCACGCCTACCTGCGTGGCCAGATGTTGCGCGGTGACCACCATGCCATGCTCCGCTGCGACCGGCGTGCGCGATGCGCCGAGTGCAGTGAAGCAATAGGTGCACAGCAGGACAAGGGCGACAACTTTTTGCAGCGGATGGTTTTTCATGTCGATTTCCAGCAAGGCGTCAGTAGGCGCGCCGATCGATGTTGATGGTTTGCAGCAGCGTGGCGCCAATTTCCTCGATCGACTTGGTGGTCGAATCGAGCCATTGGATGCCTTCGCGGTGCATCAGCTTTTGTGCCTGCTCGATTTCCCAGCGGCAGTTTTTAATCGACGCATAGGTGCTGTCCGGCCGGCGCTCCTGGCGGATGGAGGCCAGGCGTTCGGGACTGATGGTCAGGCCAAACAGCTTGTGCTTGTGTTTGGCCAGCCCGTCGGGCAGCTTGTTGCGCTCGAAGTCTTCGGGAATCAGCGGGTAGTTGGCCGCCTTGATGCCGAACTGGATCGCCAGATACAGGCTGGTGGGTGTTTTGCCGCTGCGCGAAACGCCCACCAGGATGATATCGGCTTTATCCAGATCGGCATCGGAAACGCCATCGTCATGCGCCAGCGTGAAATTGATCGCATCGATGCGCGCCACATATTCCGAAGAATTCACGCGGCTGTGGCTGCGGCCTATGGTATGGCTGGATTTGACGCCGAATTCTTCTTCCAGCGGCGCGGTGAAGGCGCCGAAGAAATCCAGGATCAGCGCATCCGCTTCGCGCAGCACGCTGACTGCTTCAGAATTGACCAGGGTGGAAACAACAATCGGCCGGCTGCCATCGCGGGCCTTGGCCTCGGCGATACGGGCCACGCAGTTGCGGGCCTTGTCGACGGAGTCGATGAAGGGCATGCGCACCTGCGTATGGTTGATGCCTTCAAACTGCGACAGCAGGCTGTGTCCCAGGGTTTCGGCGGTGATGCCGGTGCCATCGGAAATGAAAAATACGGTGTGCCGGGCAGGGATGTTCATCAATAATCTCTAAAGAAGGGAAGGCGGTGTCTGAATGGCGATAAAATGACAAGCTGTGCCATTTCCCCATGTTAACAGAAGGAAGATTTATGTCATCACCTACCTCGCTCTCGCACCGCTACGCCATTGCCTTTGACCACTTGCGCATGACTGATGTTGGCGCAGTGGGCGGCAAGAATGCCTCGCTGGGCGAAATGATCAGCCAACTGACGGCCTCCCATGTGCGTGTGCCCGGTGGTTTTGCCACGACGGCGATGGCTTACCGCGAATTCCTCGCGCATCAGGGCCTGGCCGATCGCATCAAGGCTGCACTGGATGCGCTGGATGTCGATGATGTTGAAAAGCTGGCCAAAACCGGTGCGCAGATACGCCAGTGGGTGGTAAATACACCGTTCCCGCAACATCTGGAAGACGAAATCAAGCAGGAATACGAGGCGCTGGTCGCCGTCAGCGGCGCGGATGCGACGTTTGCCGTGCGTTCCTCGGCCACGGCGGAAGACCTGCCCGATGCTTCGTTTGCCGGCCAGCAGGAAAGTTTTCTCAACATCCACGGCTATGACAACATCCTGCAGGCGATCAAGGAAGTTTTCGCCTCGCTGTACAACGACCGCGCCATCGCCTACCGCGTGCATAAGGGTTTTGCGCATGCCGATGTTGCGTTGTCGGCTGGCGTGCAGCGCATGGTGCGCTCGGATACCGGCGCTTCCGGCGTGATGTTCACGCTGGATACCGAATCCGGCTTTGACCGCGTGGTGTTCATCACCGCCAGCTATGGGCTGGGCGAAACCGTGGTGCAGGGCGCGGTTAATCCCGACGAGTTCTATGTGCACAAAGACACGCTGGCGCTGGGCAAGCCGTCCATCATCCGCCGCAACATGGGCAGCAAGCTGATCAAGATGGTATTTACCGAATCGCGCCAGGCGGGCCGCAGCACGGTGACCGTGGATGTGCCGGAAGCCGAGCGCATCCGTTTTTCATTGAGCGATGCGGACATCCTTGAACTGGCGCGCTATGCCATGATCATCGAGGCGCATTACCAGCGGCCGATGGACATCGAATGGGGCCGGGACGGCCAGGACGGCAAGCTGTACATCCTCCAGGCGCGGCCGGAAACGGTGAAATCCCAGGAACAGGCCAATGTGCTGGAAAAATACAAGCTCAAGCAGCATGGCAAGGTGCTGGCCAGCGGCCGCGCGATCGGCCAGAAGATCGGCACGGGCATCGTGCGCATCGTCAAAGATCCGGCCGAAATGCACCGTGTGCAAGCGGGTGACGTGCTGGTCGCCGACATGACCGACCCGAACTGGGAGCCGGTGATGAAGCGCGCCTCGGCGATTGTCACCAACCGCGGCGGGCGCACCTGCCATGCGGCGATCATCGCCCGCGAACTGGGCATCCCCGCCATTGTCGGCTGCGGCAATGCGACCACCGCGCTGGAAGAAGGCGAGCGCGTCACGATTTCCTGCGCCGAAGGCGATACCGGCTATGTCTATCGCGGCGCGCTGGAATTTGACGTGGCGCGGCAGGACGTGGGCAACCTGCCCAAGCTGCCGGTCAAGATCATGATGAACGTTGGCAACCCTGAACTGGCCTTCGAATTTGCGCAGATACCGAATGCCGGTGTCGGCCTGGCGCGGTTGGAATTCGTCATCAATAACATGATCGGCATCCACCCCAAGGCGATTCTGGAAATCGACCGGGCGCCGGCCAGCTTGCGCGAGGAAATCCAGCGCCGCGCGCGCGGCTATGCCTCGCCGGAAGCGTTTTTCGTCGAGAAGCTGGCCGAAGGCGTGGCGACGATTGCCGCCGCTTTTTATCCCAATCCGGTGATTGTGCGTCTGTCCGATTTCAAGTCGAACGAATACCGCAAGCTGCTTGGCGGCGAACTGTACGAGCCGGAAGAAGAAAACCCGATGCTCGGCTTCCGTGGTGCCTCGCGTTATGTCGCCGCGTCCTTCCGCGATTGTTTCGAGCTTGAGTGCCGCGCCATGAAGCGGGTACGCAACGACATGGGACTGACCAATGTGCAACTCATGGTGCCCTTCGTGCGCACCGTGGATGAAGGCCGCGAGGTCGTCGAGCTGTTGGCATCGCATGGTCTGGCGCGCGGCGAGGATGACCTGAAGCTGATCATGATGTGCGAGATTCCCTCCAACGCACTGCTGGCTGAATCCTTCCTCGAATACTTCGACGGCTACTCGATCGGCTCGAATGACCTGACGCAACTCACGCTGGGCCTGGACCGCGATTCCGGCCTGGTGGCGCAAGCCTTTGACGAACGCGATCCGGCGGTCAAGAAACTGCTCGATATGACGATTGCCACCTGCAACCGGCTGGGCAAATACGTCGGTATCTGCGGCCAGGGGCCATCGGATCATGCCGACTTCGCCGAATGGCTGATGGATGAAGGCATCCAGACCATTTCGCTGAATCCTGATACCGTCATCGACACCTGGTTGCGCCTGGCCAGCCATAAAAAATAGGCCATGACGCTGCTCTGGTGGCACTGGATGGTGTTGGGCTTGGGGTTGGCCCTCGTCGAACTGGCCTTGGTCAGCTTCTTCGTCATCTGGTTCGCCCTCGGGGCGGTGTTTACCGGCATTGTCTTGCTGCTGTTGCCGACGCTCGGCTTTGCCGCGCAAATGCTGATCTGGACCTTGGCCTCGGTGGTGATGA